>JAUUZB010000102.1 GCA_030590185.1 Deltaproteobacteria bacterium | reverse complement strand
GATCCGGCGGTGCAGCTCAGCGACCCGCTCCAACAGCGCGGCGCAGCGCTGGCGCTGATCGGCGAGCGCGGCCTCGGCTGGGACGAGGGTCTCGGTTTCCTCCTCGAGCGCCCGGCACAGCGTCAGGGCGTCGGTCAGAATCGGACCGAGGGTTGGATCGTCACGGAGTCGCCGCTCGGTCTCCTCCAGGGTGCCGGGTTCATGGCCGGCCGCGCTCGGGGCGGCCGCGGCGTAGAGGTGCAGCGCCCGGGCGGCGAGCGCCACCACGGCGCCAAGATCTCCACCCTGGTCGAGCAACAGCCTGGCGGCCCGGGCCACGGGGTCACCTCGTTGGTGGGGGGGCAGTTGCGTCACCTGAAGCGAGGTACCCATCGGATCGGGCCGGGAAGCTCGGGATAGGGGCGTGGCTAGGCCGGCACCGGTTGAATGTCAAGCGGTGCGCCTGAGCGGGAGGTTCCATGGCTCGACGGCTACGTCGGTGCTACGCTCCCTCTTCCGTTGGCCCCCAACCCGGATTGGACCAGCCCGAGGTCGATGCGCCAGACGAGCACAACGAGGGCAGGCGACGCCCGACGCGGGGGGTAGGTGTAGGATGACGTTGCGCCGTATCGCGACCAATCTCGGGGTGGTCGTGGCCTCCGTGTCGCTGGTGTCGCTCGCCGCCGAGCTGGTCACCCGCGCGGTCGGGTGCGCCTCGGGGGTCGATTTCAGCCTCTATGCGGTGGAGCTGGAGAACCCGGATCGTCTGCCGAAGCAGCTGTTCGTCGAAGCCCCCGCCACCGGCGTGCGCTTGCGGCCGAACACCCAGGTGCTGGCGACCACGTCTGATTTCTCGGTGTCCTACCGGATCAACCAGTTTGGACACCGTGACCGCGACCACGATCGGGACAAGCCGCCCGGGGTCGTGCGTATTTTGGCCCTCGGCGACAGCATGACCTTTGGCGAGGGGGTTCCCTACGGTGGGCGTTACACCGACGTGGCCGAAGATGCCCTCGAGGGCTTGGAGATCATCAACACCGGCGTCCCCGGCTGGGGCTTGGATCAAGAGCTGGTCTATCTGGCCACCGACGGCATCCAATGGAACCCGGACGTCGTGCTGTTCTTCGTCAGCAAGGCGCAAGAGCGGCGCTACAACCTCCGGCTCATCCGGCACGGTGAGGTGGCGTGGCCCAACCCGAGCGATCCAGAGCCCGCTGGGGTACCGACCGTGGGCGCTCAGTACGTGGAGCGGCGCCCCGGTTCTGCATCGGCCCTGCGCTTTTCCCGCCTGCTCTCCTATCTTCATTATCGGATCCGGGTCACCGCCCTGCGCCAGCGTTTCGCGGAGGCGGACCGCCGGGTGTGGGAGGAGATCCAGACCAACTCCCGCCCGCGAGGTGAGCAGGCCGGTCGTACCGCGAGCAGCTCGCGCCGGTTCTTCGAGCTGCGTTCCCTGCGCCTGCTCGAGGCGGCGGGCGATCTCGGGAGGCGCTATGGGTTTCGGGTGGCGGCGATCAACATCGACAGCCACGAGCTCCCCTGGGTGAACCAGCTCGCGCCGGAGATCACCTACCACAGCTTGGCGCCGCTCCTCGCCCGCGAGGAGGCGCAGCGCAACATCCGCTTCGTCTACGATCGCCACTACAACCCCCGGACCCATCGGCAGATGGGCCAAGCCGTGGCTGAGATCATCTGCACCGGCTTTCCGGGGCTGCGTTGCGACGGGGGGCGGGTCCGCTCCACCAATGAGGCGCTGCCGGCACCGTCCGTGAGGCCGGACGTCGATGGTCGCCGTTGGGCTTTCGACAGCCCGGTCCCCCGCGCCCGGGCCGAGCAGCTGGTGAACGCGGCCTACCGGGCTCTGCTGGCGCGCCCGCCGAGTGCCGCGGAGCGTCCCTGGATCGACCGGGTGGAGGCCCGGCGGGCGGCGGCCGGGAAGATGGTGCAGGAAATCATGACCCTCGACGAATATCGCCAGCGCTGGGAAAATCAGCGGCTGGTGGCTAGCCTCTACCTCGGGGTGCTCGGCCGCCCCCCGGACGCGAGTGGCTTCGACCACTACGTCTCGGCCCTGGCCGACGGCCGTGGCCCGGAGCAGTTGCTGCATGACTGGGCCGATGGCGAGGAGTGGCAGGCGGCCTTTGGCGAGCTCGACCATGAAGGGTTTGTCCGGCGCCTCAGTCGGGGGCTCCTGGGCCGCGAGCCGGATGCGTTGGAGCTCGCCACCTGGGCGCCAGAGGCGGCCGAGGGCCCCGAACGTCGGCGTCGGTTGATCCTGGAGACCCTGCTCGTCGATCCCGAGGCGATCGACCACCTCGAGCCGGAGCTACTCCCGATCATGCTCGACCTGGCGTTTCGTGATCAGCTGCCCCCGGATAGCGAGCTCGAGGTCACCGCCGGGCGCCTGCACCTCGGCGAGCCGGCGGCGTATGTGATTGCTGACTTTCTCGACGGGGTAGTGCCGGGCCCCTAGCCGTGGATCTCAAATAGGACAAAGGGGCCTAGATACCCACGTTCCCTCCGCAGTCCCATGCCCCAGGGCGAACCCATAGTCGTCCCCGCTAGTCGTATCCGGCTGATTGTGATAACTTATTGACCGGTCCGTTCTCCGTGGAGGGTCCCGCACCCATGCGTTCCATCGTAAGATATTCTCTCGTTCTCTTGGCTACCCCAGCCTTGGCGCTCGCGCTCGGTGCGTGCGGCACGAGCTCACCGTCCACCGATGGCGGCGCCGATTGCACGGACGACAGTGACTGCACCGGTACCGCAGAGGTCTGCGACGGCGGTACGTGCAAGACCCTGTGTTCCGGAGATGGCGATTGCGGCGCCACCGAGCACTGCAACACGACCACCGGCTTCTGCGAGGCCGGCGGCTCGGCGGAGTGCACCGGCGCGGGCGACTGTACCGACGCGGCCCAGTGTGAGTACGCCGAGAACGTGGCCTGCGACGCGGCCGGCAGTTGCGTCTACATCGCCAAGAGCGTGGATACGCCCTGCGACGACGGCGACGGCTGCACCATCAACGATCGTTGTGATGGTGGCGGCGTCTGTATCGGCACCAACGACCCGGCCTGTGTGGACCCGGATCCCTGCACCGGCGACGGTGACTGCGACGGGGACGAACAGTGCATCGATAGCGAGTGCAAGCGTACGAACGGCGGGGCATGCGTCTCCAACATCGACTGCATCAACGTCTGCGTCGACGACACCTGCCAGGCCGCCTCTTCCACCGGCGGCGCCTGCGACGACGACGGCGACTGCGAAGTGGGCCACGTCTGCGCCACCGACACCTGCCTGAAGGCCAACGGCGCGGACTGCACCGCCCCGGCCGACTGTAACTCGGGCCATTGTGTGGACGATTTTTGCTGCGATTTGGCCTGCGACGATGTCTGCTCCGCCTGTGACGCGACCCCGGGTACCTGCTCGCCGGCCACCGCCACCGACTGCGACGATAGTGATCCCTGCACCCACTCCGACGCGTGTCTCGGCGGCGCTTGCACCGGCACCGCCTACAGCTGCGACGACTCCAACCCCTGCACCCAGGACACCTGTACGGGCGAGGTCGATGGCTGCAACCACGACGACCTCGACGGTGAGGATTGCGGCGAGTGTTCGCGCTGTTTGCTCGACAACTGCTCTCCGCTCACCGTGGATGAGGGACCCGAGTGCACGGGCGACTGTACGTCGTGCGACGCGGGGAGCTGCGTCTCCTATCCAGACGGCGACGGTGGTGAGTGCCTAGCGGGCAACTTCTGCTGTGATCCCGGTACCGGGACGCTCGAGTGCATGGGCAGCAGCGGCACCTGCCCGGGCGCCTTGGGTTTGTTGTTCGGGATCCAAGAGACGCGCTTCGCTGAGCTGTTCACACCCGGCACGTCGCTCTACGTCTACTGATTCACCCCCACCCGGCGGTGAACCACGAACGGGCCGAACCGCTGTTCGGGGCGGAATTGTTCGCGCAGTAGGGCGCGCACCTCGGGGAAGCTGAACAGGTCGCCCCGCTCGGGGTGCGGATAGACCACCACGTAGGTGAGACCGTTGGCGAGCGCCCGCTCGAGGAAGGCCGCCATGGGCGGAAAGCCCGCGCGGAAGCGCTGCGGGTTGAGGTCGACCTCTTGGTTGGCGAGCCGGCGTCCCGACTGCGCCGCCAACAGGGGCGCCTGCATGGAGTCGGCCAGCAGGGTTTGGTCCGTGGTGGTGTGGTCTCTGATCCAGGTGGCGATGGCGGTCGCCTCGGGAAAGGCGTGGCGCTGGCTGTTCCAGATCCAGCGCGTGATCGGATGGTAGGCGCGGTCCGGCTCCTCGACCTCGACAAAGAAGATCGCCCGGGCCAGATCGCCGATCGGCCCCAGGCGGTGACCGTGCCAGAGGTGTTGCCGGGGTTGGGCCGCGGCGCCCGGGAAGTCCGGGCGCACCAGGGTCAGCAGCAGGATCAGGCCCGCCACCCCCAGCAGGCTCCAGCGCCAGAGGACCGGGCTCGAGCGGGCATGGCGCAGCCAGGCTGCTATCGCGGCCAACCCGTGGGCGGCCAACAGGGCAAGGAATGGGTAGGTTAGGGTCAGGTAGTAGGGAAAGACGGTGGCCATGGCGTAGAAGAGCAGCGCCTCGGCCGCCAGGGCGCTCACCGCGAGCCACCAGGTGGGATCCGCGTTGGCCAGGCCATCGCGCCACAGCTGGCGCCAGCTCGGCTCGGGTGTTTGATCGGTCGAAGGCGGCGCCGAGGGTGCCGCCGAGCGTGCCGCCGAGCGCGTTGCCGAACGCAGCCAGGGGGCGAGCAGTCCCAACCCGGCGAGGAGGGTGAGCGCGTAGGATTCGCGGATCAGCATTCCTATGAGGCTCGGTCCGGGGTTGGCCGGACCTGGCTTGGCCAGGTGGTAGAAGAATACCGGGTCCCAAAAGCGCTCTCCCCAGGCGGCGGCCAGGAGGATGAAGGCGAAGGCCACAACCCCCATCGCCGTCGCGCTCGCGATACCAGCCCGCCGGCGATCCGTGAGGGCCGCGACGCCGAGCACACATAGCAAACCGGGCGCGACCGCCAGGCGGGTCAGCAGGGCCGCGGCCAAGGCCAGGCCACCGAGGATCGGGCGACCTCCCAGGGTTCCCACGGCACCGGCCATCAGCAGGGCAGTCGCCAAGCCGAGCCCGTGGCCATAGCCGTTGTGGTGCAGGAAGCCGTAGTCGAGCAGGCACAGGACGACCGCCAGGGTCGCGGGTCCGGCTCCCGCCGGTCGGCTCGAGAGGCGCAACGCGAGGCCGAGGCTGGCGATCGCCGCCAGGGCACACAGACCGCGGAAGGCCAAGAGGCTGTACCCCCCCAACGCTGCGATGGCGGCCAGCACCATCGCCTGGAGCGGTGGATGGGCAAAGAAGAAGTCCCGGTAGGGAAGCTCGCCGGTGGCGATCGTCCAACCGGCCAGGTGATAGATGTTCTCGTCAGATTGGCTCGGAATGGCCTGCACCAGGGCGAGCGTCACAAAGAGGGCAGCGAGCACCAGCGGTGCGGCGATCTGCCACACCGGCCGCAGGGCATTCGCACCGGGCAGTGGCGTCACGGAGACTCAACGGGGGTCAGTGTGCCGAAGCGGGGCGAGCAGGCCGTGTAGGTAGCGGTGGTGAAGAGCAGCATGCCCAGCAGCACGGAGGCGATCAGCAGGGTGCGCGCCATGGTTGAACGCTAGCACGGGCTATTGCGCCGGAGCCAGTGCCTCGGTGTAGCGTCGGATCTCGTTTGCCTTCTCGTGATACCCGCGCTTCTCGTAGAAGGTTGCGAGGTTGGTCCAGATGTCCCGGCGTTGCGGTGCGAGTTGGCTAGCGGCGAGGAGGTCGCGCTCGGCGTCGGCGTCTCGTCGGAGGCCCTCGTGGGCCAGCCCTCGGACGGCAAGGGGGTCTGGCATCCAAGGGGAGAGATCGTGGGCTGCGCTGGCCGACTCGATGGCGCGGTTGAAGCGTTGGTGGCGCAGCGCGCACCCGGCTCGCTGCAGCAGCAGCCGGGCGGGATCCGGGTGGCGCTCGAGGGGCACTGCCTTGAACCACTCCTGGGCGCGGTGCTCCGCGTCGTGCAGGCAGGCGATCACAGCGGCGTCGGCGAGGAGGATCGGATCCTCTGGAAAACGTTCCAGAGCGCGGGTGGTCATCCGCTCGGCGGTGTCGACGTTGCCGGCGCCCAGGGCGAGCGCGATCGATCCACGCTGGGTGCGCACGTCATTCGGCGCCACGGTCTCGGCGCGTGCCCAGATGGTGACGTCGTCCTGGTAGAGATTCTCTGTCTGTTGATGGAGCAGGACGACGACGGCGGCGGCCAGGCCGACAATGGGCCACCGGGCCCGGCTCGGCCACGCGAACCGATCGATCAGGCGCCCGCCGATGAGGGCGACACCCATGGTCGGCAGGTACAGGAAGTGATCCGCCCAGATCTGCGGCAGCGCCCACGGCACGAGCACCGGCACCAGTCCGATCAGCGCGAACCACGCGCCGCCGAGCAGCAAGCGGTCCCAGCCCCGACGCGACGCGAGCACCAGCGCAGCTAGACCGAGCGCCAACACTGGCCACTCGAGGTGGGCCGGCCACCCTGGGGCCGGATCCGGATGGATCTCGCTCAGGCCGACGGGCACCACCAGTTGCCCGAGTTGTAGCAGCACCGTGCGCGCCATAGCGCCGGCCACGGCGAAGAAGCCGCCCCGATCGAGGATCGCCGGCAGGGACAGATTGGGCAGCGACGCGATCCGGACGGTGAGCGCCGCCGCCGGGCCAGCGGTGAGCCAAAGCAAGTCTCGGCCCGCTCCGCGCCACGCCGTTGAAAAAGACTGGCCGCGCATCCAACGCACCAACGGCCAGAGCAAAAAGATCGCCAGGGTTAGCTCGTGGGCCAGGAGGCCTAGACCGACCACGAGCGCCGCGGGTCCCCGGGCACCGCGCAGCAGCAAGGTCAAGGCGCCGGCGATGGCGACGGTGGCGATCACCACGTCCCGGTGGCCGATGACGACCGTGGCAGCGGCGTGACTCGGCCAGCAAGCGAATAGGGCCGCGACCAGCCAGGCGAGCCGATCGCTGCCAAAGGCCCGACGGACCCAGGCCGCGACGAGCAGGACCGCGGCGGTGTGCCAGATGACGTTGTGGATGTGGTAGCCGGTGGGCCACAGGCCAAAGGCGGCGCGATCGATCATCCGGGTGAGGACCGTCAACGGATGCCAGGCGTCGGGCACTCCCCCGGCCAGCGCAGAGCCATTGACCAGGGGCCAGAGATCCGCCAGCCGCGCGCCAAATCCGTTGTAGACCAGGGTCGCCCGGTCAGCGGTCACGAAGTCGAAGTCGGCCAGGGTGACGTGGGTCGCGATGACGATACCGACCAAGGACAGCACAGCGAAGATCATCGACTCGTCGAGCCGGGGATGGGATCTAGGCACGGGCATCTCCCTCACCGCCTGCGGCGCGCGCTACCCGCCACAGGCCGGGCAGGCTGACCAGCCAGAAGAGGAACAACGGGACGAGGCTCGCGATTCCGGTCAGGCCCAAGACCATGCCGAGGTTGTAGGCGCCGCGCTCGTGCGGGATTTGATTGTCGGCGATCCAGATCCAAACGTGGTCGAACATGGCGTGTCCGTATTCCGGGAGATCGGCGCCGACCGCGGTGCCGGCCACGGTGGTGACCCAGGACAGGGCACCCAGAAGGATGGCGATCACCAGCCAAGCTCGGTGCCGCGGCAGGCCGAGCAGACCGATCATCAAGAAGGGCACCATCGGGAGCACGTGGCGGGGGCCGAAGGAGGCGCCGCCGTTCCAGAAGGCGTAGGATCCGTTGAGCCAGAGGAAGCCGAGCACCACAAAAAGGCAGACCCGCGCCTCCACCCGCCAGGCGCTGCGCCAGGCGGCGCGCACCAGCCCGACCAGGGCCAACCCGGTGATGGGAAACAGGTGGAAGAGGCCGCGCATACCGCCAAAGGTGATCCCCCAGAAGGCCTCGGGATTCGGTGCCGTGACCCCGTACAACCCCCGGCTCATGCCGGTCGAGAACTGTGAAGGCACCAGGGTGGCATAGCCGATTCGCCATGGCGCTCCAAAGCAGAGCGCGTTGTAGATTCCGCCGAGGATCACCGGCAGGAGTGCGCCGGCGCCGATCCAGACCAGGTCGCGCAGCCACGCCCGGGGACCGTCGGCCCGGCCTCGCCAGATCACATAGAAGAGGGTCGCGCCGATGCCGATGGCGCCGGTGTAGTCGGTGATGAAACCGAAACCCATGCACAGCCCGGCGAGCGCCTGCCAGCGGCGATCTCGGGGTCGAATCGCCAGGATCGTGAAGGCGAGGAAGGTGAGGGCGGCCGCGGCCTGATGTCCAAAGAAGAGGGTCGAGTAGGGGAAGGCCGGCGTAGCGAGCGCGTAGGCGAGGGTGATCGCCACCGCCGCGCGGGTGTCTGCCCCGAGCCTGTGCAGCAGCGCGAGCATGGCGAGGGCCAGGGCCACCGACAGGCCGCCGACCACCGCGACGGTGGAGAAGTAGAGCGCGCCGAGCGCGCCCGGTTGAAACCGACCG
>JAUUZB010001172.1 GCA_030590185.1 Deltaproteobacteria bacterium | reverse complement strand
GTGGGTGAGCGGTTGAGCTGGGACCAGGATTTCCACCAGCGCTGCGAGGCACGGGTGCGGGCGATCACGGCGGAGGGTACGTCGGCCGCGGACCAAACACGCCAGTGGCAGGAGCTCTTTCGGCTGGTGGCACCCGCCCTGGAGACCTGGTGTCGCCAGAGCAGCACCCTGCGGCGGGCTGGTCTGCGCTCCGAGGATGACTGGCGGGCGACCCTGCTGCGCGTCGTGGAGCGCCTGGTCAAACGCCGCTACGCCAACCTGCACGCCTACCTCGACAACCACGCCAAGCACGAGGCGGCGGGCACCTTGGGCGCGACGCCTTTCGAGGGTTGGCTGCGACAGCTGGTGAAGTTTGCGGCGGCCGACGAGGTGCACCGTTGTCTGGCCACCAAACGGATGGAGCCGGCGGGTGGGCCCACGACGGTGGAGCGGATGCGGGTGCAGCAACGCGGCCCGCACACCTCGATCTCCTCGGCCCTCACCGCCAAGCGCCGCAGCGCGGCCCTGCGCGACGCCCTCGGGGTGCTCGACGAAGACCAGAAGAGCGCCCTGTTGCAGCGGGTGCACGGCGCTTCCTACGCGGAGATCGCGAGCGCCTTCTCCCTCTCACCCGACGCCGCCAAGGATCTGGTGCGCAGCGCCAAGGCCCGCCTGCGCCGTAGCCTGCGAGCCGCCCGCCCGCTCCTGTCCATGGAGAGACGCTGATGCCCAACCCCGCCAACCCCGCCAGCCACCCAGACGCCCTGTTGCTCCAGGACTACGTGCAGCGTCGCCTCGACCCTGGCGGCGTGGCCGAGCACCTCGAGGACTGCGGGCTGTGCGCGACCCTAGCGCTGGCCTTTCGACCGAGCGAGCGAGTGAACGTGGTCGACCCGACGCTCTACGCCGACAAGCAGCCCTTCCGTTCCGGCGGCATGGGCAAAACCTACACAGCGCGCGATCTGCGCATTGGGCGGGAGGTGGTGATCAAAGAGCCGGCGGAACCGAACGTGACCGCGGATCCCGGCGCCACCCTACGCATGGACCGACGGCTGCTGCGCGAGCGCGCCATCCTAGGTTTGATGGAGCACCCGGCGGTGGTGCCTATCTACGAGACCGGTCAGTGGCCGGACGGCACGCCCTTTTTCGCCATGCGCCGCATCCATGGGCCGACCCTGGCCGAGACCATCGCGGCCCGGCGAAGCTTTGCCCAACGCATCGTACGGTTGCCGCAGTTGATCTCGATCATCGAAGCTGTGGGGCATGCCCACGCCCGGGGCATCGTGCATCGCGATCTGTCGCCGGACAACATGATGATCGGCAAGATCGGCGAGCCGTACGTGATCGATTGGGGGATCGCGACCCTCCTCGACCACGCCGACGAGCAGGTGCTCGACGCCATCGAGCCGGCCGAGGACGGCATGACCAAGGGCGGCCTGGGCAAGGACCCCTACGCCCCCCGCGAGCAACGCCTCGGTGAGCCGCCGCAAACGACCTTCGACGTCTACTCCCTCGGCGTCACCCTGCACCACCTGCTGGCCGGCCGCGTGCCGGAGCGCGCCGCCGACGGAACCTTGGAGCCGCTGCCCCGTGAATGCCCGGAGGAGCTAGCGTCGATCGTACGGCGCGCCACCGCGCCGGAGCCGAGCGCGCGCTTCCGAGATGCCGGTGAGCTCGCCGGTGAGCTCGCCCGCTATCGAGACGGCAAGCTGGTCGAGGCCCATCGCTACACGATCTGGGCACGGGCGACCCGCTGGGTGCGCCGCCACCGCACCGTGGTGGCGGTGGTGGTCGCCTGCGCCATCGCTGTGCCGGCGGTTTACTACGCCAACCAATGGCGACTGCGCACCCGGGAGGCACAACAACAAGCCCAGGCCGCCCGGTCCCACGCCGCCGAGGCCGAGATCGCTCGGCAGGCGGCGCAACACACCGCGGCCCAGGCCGACGCCAATCGCGACGTCGCCATGGACAAGTGGGCCCAGGCGACCGCCCGGGCCAAGGCGCTGACCCGCGCCCTCAAACAGGAGCGCCTAGTGAGCACCCAGGAGGGGGAACGCCTCGCCCTCGCCATGGAGGCCGAGCGCACCGCCGCCCAAGAGGCCATGGACCTCAAGGTCGTGGCCGAGACCGCCCGCCACGACGCCGAAGCCGCGACCATGCGCGCGCAAACCGCCGAGCAGTCCGCCCTCGAACGAGCCCGCTCCGCCCAACGAGCCCAACGGGGCGCCGAACGACGGGCCGAGGTAGCCGAGCAGGAAGCCCAACACGCCCGGCACGAGGCCAGCATCGCCATCGACAGCGCCCGCGACGCGCGCCTCGCCCTAGAGGCCGCGCTCGAAGTGGTCCGTACCCAGGAGGAACAGATTCGGCTCACCCCCGACCCGGCCGCCCGAGAGCCGCCTGAAGCTGAAGCTGAACCCGAACCCGAATCTGAATCTGAGTTTGAACCCGAACCGGAACCCGCCATCGACGCCCCGTGAGGGAACGGTCCCACCGAATGGACTCATGGATGAGATCTCGTCGACGGGGCCTACGGGTCTATTTGAAGAACAT
>JAUUZB010000613.1 GCA_030590185.1 Deltaproteobacteria bacterium | reverse complement strand
GCAAGATGCGCCGGTTCCGCATCCGCATCATGCCCGGCGATCGGGTCATCGTGGCGCTGTCGCCCTACGACCTCACCCGCGGTCGCATCGTCTACCGTTATAAGTAGTCGGCCCGCGGCCTCCGGCCCGCGGAAAACTCCACCCTTGGATCTCGATGGACTACCCTAGCGGGCAGCCGATCGGGCCCGTGTCGTTGCCCGACCATTCGTGGAGTCGTGATGAAGAAAGCCTGGAAATCCCTTCCCGAGGGCGTGCGTAGCTGGATCTCGGTCGCCATCAAGGTGGTGATCACCTTCGGTGCCTTCTATCTTCTGCTGACCCACGAGGTGGAGGACGGCCAAGGGGGCCGGATCTCGGTTTGGGGCGCGGCGGTGACCTACGTGCCCCAGATTGGGTGGCGGCACCTGCTCCCCTTTGCCCTGATCGCCACCGGCATCAAGCTGATCGGAATCCTGTCGTCGATGTACCGCTGGCAACTGCTGCTGCGCGGTCAGGGTATTCGCTTCAACTTCGGTCACATCTTCGGGGCTTTTTTGACCGGCCGCTTCCTCGGCACCTTTTTGCCCGGGACCTGGGGCCTCGACGGTTACAAGCTCTACGACGCCGCCCGCTTCTCCAAACGCGTGGTCGAGCCCGCCGCGGCCACAGCCCTCGAGAAGGTCACCGGCATGACCGGGCTGTTCTTGACCTTCCTGATCACCCTGCCCCTCGGCTACCCGATCCTCTACCAGGTTATGGGTGACACCGCCGACTGGGTGATCCCGCTCATCGTGGCCATAGCGGCCGGCGTGGTGGTCGGCCTGTTCTTGCTGCTGTTCCGCCCCGGGATCGTGGCCTGGGGCCTCGGCTTCGTCCCGGCCTTTGGCCGCAAGCGCCTCGAGGGTTTCGTCACCCGGGTCAGCGAAGCGGCCACCGCCTATCGTGGCAAGGGCCGGTTGCTGGCCACGGTGTTGGTCCTCGGCTTTGTGGTCCATTTCACCACCGCGGCGATGTACTACTTCACTGCCCTCGCGGTGCGCGCCGTCGATATTGAGTTCTGGTACGTGGCCTTCGGCTCGTCGATTCAGATCTTCGCCACCGTCCTGTCGCCGGTTACCATCGGCGGCGAGGGTATCCGCGAGGCCGCCCAGATGCTCCTGCTCGAGAAACACATGGGCACCGTGCAGGCGGTGCTCTCCGCTGCCCTCGGTTTCTGGGCCGCCGAAGCCCCCACCATGCTCGGCGCCTTCTACCTCTGGGGTCGGCGCAGCAACTACCAGCCCAAGACGTTGGAGCTCGACTTCGCTGACTCGTCCGAGTCCCCCGACTCGTCCAACTCAAACGACGAGCCCCCGGGGGAGCAGCAGGATGACACCACTCCGGAGGCGCCTTCGCCATCCACCCCAGTCGTTGAAAAGCGTGCCGTCGCCGCGGCGGGGTGATCAGCGCCGGCGGCGCGGCGGCTTGAGCGGCTCGGTCTCGGGCAGGTGGCCGAGCAGGCTGGCGTAAAAGGCCATGCTCTTTTCGAGGTCGTCGACCCGGCAGTGGTCGTTGACTGGCCCGGAGAAGACCTCCTCGGCGGGTCCGAAGCCGATGGTCGGGACGTTGTACACGCCCATGGTGTAGGCGCCGGCGGTGGAGCAGGTCCACTTGTCGATCACGGCCTTCTTCTTGAACACGCCGCGGTAGGCGTCGCTCGCCGCGCCGAGCAGGGGGTGGTCCTCCGGTAGGGACCAGGTGGGGAAGTACTTATCCATGGGCAACCGCAGCCCGCGGTAGCTCGGCTTGTCATACTGGACGACTTCGATTTTGGCGCGGGTCTCTTTGCATAGACCTTTGATCTGCGCGGTGACCTTTTTTTCTTGCTCGCCCGGGACCAGGCGGCGGTCGATGTTGATCCGACAGGCCTCCGGCAGGGCGTTCGGGCCATTGAAATCGCAGTCGACGTGGGTGACGGCGATGGTCGCCTTGCCGAGGAACTTGTCCTTGGGCAGGTTGCCGTTGAGCAGCCGCACACCCTCGATGATCTTGTTCATCCCGTAGATGCAGTTGAAGCCCTTGTCGGGATCGGAGGCGTGCACCGGCTGGCCGCGCAGGGTGATTTGGTACTCGATGCGCCCGCGGTGCCCCCGGCAGATGCGCATGCCGGTCGGCATGGAGAGGACCACGAAGTGTGGGTAGAGCTTCTCGACGTCGAAAAGTGCCTTGTAGGCCAAGCCCTCGCACTCCTCGGCCTGGATCGAGCCGACCACGAAGACCGAGCAGTCGGTGGCCAGGTCGAGCTCTTTGATCAGCGCGCCGGCGTAGACGATGGCCGCGAGCCCGCCCTTGTTGTTGGCGGCGCCGTGGCCGAAGATTTTGCCCGCCTTCATGTCGCCGGCGGAGGGGTCGAATCGCCAGGAGGAGCGATCGCCGATGGTGCGGGTGTCGATGTGGGCGTCGAAGATGATGTGGGTGCGGCCGTTGCCGATGCGCCCCACGACGCTGCCGAAGCGGTCGATGTCCGCCGACGGGTAGCCGAGGCTGAGCATCTCCTTGCGCACCGCCACGGCGACCGCTTCCTCGTGCCGGCTCTCGGACGGGATGGCGATTAAACGGCGCAGGAAGTCACCGCATTTGCTCTTTTGGCGCTTGGCTAGAGCAACGATTCGATCGCGCATGGCATTCATGGTCGAAAGGGAGTCGTTAAGTTGTAACGGCAAACCACAGTCCGCCGCAAATCAAGTTTTCTCAGCGCCGGCCGCGTTGCTCGTTCTTCGGCGGCGCGAAGCTCAACGGGTAGGTGACGTCGACCTCCCCATTGAACTTCGGGCGCGGGAAGCGCAGCTCCTGGGCCAGGCTGAGGATGCATTTGGCCAGGGGCAGATCGCCGATCTCATCCTCGCTGAGGCGAACATTCTTCGTATCGCCGCTCGGCAGGACGGTCAGCGCCAGGATGATCTCGCCGCCGATTTTCGGTTTCTTCACCAGGCGATCGTCGTAGCAGCGCCGGAAGCTCGACCGGGCCCGGGAGAAGACGCCATTGAGTTGGCCGTCGCTGAGCTTGCCGAGCCGGCGGCCGCCCTGGGGCGGCGCGAACGCAAAGGGGTGGTTCAGGGTGACCGGCTTGCCTTTGTATGGCGCCGGGAAGGTCAAGCCGCGGGCGACCGTGGTCAGGCAGACGTCGAGGTCGACATCCTTGAGGCTCTGTAGCACCACGCTCTGGCTGACCTTGCCCCCTGCCCCGATGACGATCTTCACCAGCATGCTGCCGCCGATGTTCGGGTTGCGTTTGAGCGCCTGATCGTAACAGCCCTTGAAGCGAGGCGTCGCCGCGCGCATCACCGGATCGGTCTGGGCCTTGGTCAGCCCGGACTTGCCCGCCATGGGATCGGGCTCCTGGGCGAACAGCACGGTGACTTGATAGTAGGGCGGCTCGTCCGGCACCCACAGGGCGCCGATACCCGCGCTGACGTACTCCTTGAGCATCGCCTCCACGATCTTCTTGTCTTTCTTGAGGCCCTTGAACAGCTCGGCCGCGTCGGTGCCGTAGACCGCTGACACCATGTAGCCGTAGGGCGCCATGCCCTGGGTCTTGATGCGTTCGTGGATTTTGGCCGCCGCCGGATCCCCCTTGGCCGCCATGGCCGACTCCTTGCGCATCAAGGTCCGCAGGCGGGCGCTCATCGCCATGGGCGGGAGTTTCTTCTTCTTGCGCAGATCGTTGACCTGTTGCAGCAGCGCGTTTTCGAGGGCCGAAGCCTTGGGGTCGACCTTGAGCAGTCCGCCGCCGGCACCGAGTCCACCGGGTTGGCCGAGGCCCTTGGCGGGACCGCCGAGCCCGCGGGGTTGCGCGTCGGCGCTGGAGGGGAGGGCACATGCAATCAACAATGGGACCAGGCCCAGGCGGCGCGGTATGCTCATGTCGCCATCCTACCGCGCTTCGTGGCGCGGTTGGAGAGGCGTTTGGCGACGCGTTTGGCGAGGGTGGGCGTGCGAATTTTGCATCTGGTCAGTTATCCGATCTTCAGCGGTCCGCTGCCGCCGACCCTCGGTCTCGCCCTCGCCCAGCGTCGACTCGGCCACGAGGTCTTTCTCGCCTTTGACACGGTGCGCTCGCCGCCCACCGAGTATGAGGAAGCGGCGGCGCCGCGCCTGCGTGATCTCGGCCTCGCACCGCCGGAGCGGCTCCACCTCTCGACCAAGTC
>JAUUZB010000315.1 GCA_030590185.1 Deltaproteobacteria bacterium | reverse complement strand
TGTTTCTCACCAGCCACGTCACCAGAGAGACCCGCACGCCGCCGGAGCCGATCGACCTGATGCCCGAACGCGAGGCGGTGTTCTCCGATCCCGACGGCGCGCCATTCAGATGCGCCGACCCGCTGCTCAAGGCGACCCTCGCCCTGCTCGAGGAGCAACGCCCGGGCGGCTTCGAAGTCGGTGAGGCCATGGAGCGGGCCGTGGCGCGACTCGCCAGCGTCGGGCTCGGGATCGATCCACCCTTTGCTACATTCTGCCAGGTGGTGGTCATGCTCCACCGCCAGGGCGTGCTGGAGCTACACCTTCGACCGCCCACCCTTCCCGCCGGGCCAACACCGACACCGCTCGCCCGCTTCGAAGCCCAACACCGGCGCTGCGCCACCACCCCGTACCACACCACCCTGCACCTCGATGACCTGCTGCGTTGGCTGCTGGTGCACCTCGAGGAGGAAGCGGACGGCCCAGGGCTGCTCGCGCAACTGCGCGCTGACCTCGAGGCGGGTGACCTCATGCTACCTGAAGAGATAACGAAAGAGGGCGAAGCACTGAGCCAGCACCTCACAGAGGCGCTGGGCGTCCTTCACCAGAGGGGGCTAATAGGCCGGGTGAGCCTATGACTTGGTCTTGAGCTCGCTGTCGTGCTCTTTGATGAAGTCGAGGATCTCGTCCTTCATGTCGAGCAGGCGCAACCACTGCTCCTTGTAGAGGGTCACCGGAAAGCGACCGAGGCCGTACACCGAGACGCCGCCCTTTTGGCTGACTTTGTAGGATAGCCCGCCCTCGCTGCGACGCTTGAGATCCGCGTTTTCGGTCTTCAGCTTCTCGATTTCAGCCTTGAGATCTTCCTCACTGCTCATGACTTCCTCCAGAATTCTCGATGATCCGCCGAGCTGCACTCAGGTCCTGCGTGCCCCATTTAGCGCCACGCGGTCTCGTACGGGCCCGTAGGCTTACATTTGAAGTGCCTCTATCCTATAAGTCCTCTGACAACAACGAATTCATGCACGAAGATCTGCTCGACCAAACCGCCGCCGCGTTGCTCGACGCCCGCCGGGTCTTGGTGATCACCGGCGCCGGTATCTCGGCCGACTCTGGCCTACCGACCTACCGAGGCATCGGCGGACTCTACAACGACGCCGATACCGAGGAGGGCATCGCCATCGAGGTCGCCCTCTCCGGGCAGATGATGGCCGAGCGACCGGAGCTGACCTGGCGCTACATCCACCAAATCGAAAACGCCTGCCGCGACGCGGGGCCCAACCGAGCCCACCGGGTGCTAGCCGAGCTCGTTGAGCACCTCGACCGGGTCTGCATCCTGACCCAAAACGTGGACGGCTTTCACCGTCAGGCCGGGTCGACCAACGTCATCGACATCCACGGGGACGTGCACGACCTGCGCTGCACCGAGTGCGCCTACCAACAGCGGGTCGAGGACTACGCCAACCTCGAGCCCCTGCCCCGCTGCCCAGACTGCGACAGCGTGATCCGTCCGGACGTGATCCTGTTCGGAGAGATGCTGCCCTTTGAGAAGGTGCGTCATCTCGAGACAGAGCTCAACGCTGGCTTTGATCTGGTCTTGACCATCGGCACCACCAGCGTGTTTCCCTACATCGCCGGGCCCGTGGTCGATGCCCATCGGGCTGGGATCCCAACCGTCGAGGTCAACCCCGGCGAGACCCAGGTCACCTCCGTGGTCGACATCAAGCTGCCGATGGGCGCAGCCGACGCCTGCGAGGCGCTCTGGCAACGATTCTCCGCTGTGCGCGCCCACTGATGACCGACCCCGACCGGGACAGGGTAGAGTTTTTCGGCACCCCGCCCGGGGAGCTGGCCGACATCCTCGGGGGCAGCGGTCGAGCGCAGATCCCCTGGCGCCTGGTGCGCGCCGGCCAAGACCCCTTTGCCCCCGGGAGTCTGGTGGAGGGCGCCCGCCAGCGCCTGATCGCACGCTGCCTCGGGCGTCCCTTGGCGATCACCGAGCGCCGGACCGCCGATTGCGGCACCACAAAGTTATTGCTCGCCCTACGCGATGGCGCGCGGGTGGAGACCGTGATCATCCCGAGCGAGCGACGCACCACGGTCTGTGTCTCCTCTCAGGTCGGCTGCGCCCGCGGCTGCAGCTTCTGCCTCACCGCCAGCCTGGGCCTGATCCGCTCGCTGAACCCGGCGGAGATCGTCGGGCAGATCGGACTCGCCATCGAGGAGGTCTCCGAACGCGGCCTAGCGCCCCTGCGCAACGTCGTCTTCATGGGCATGGGAGAGCCCCTCGACAACCTCGCGGCGGTGCGGCGTGCGCTGGCGGTGATCACCGCGCCCCACGGGCTCGCCATCGGGCCGGGCCGGATCACCCTCTCCACGGTGGGGACCTCCCCGCGGCAGATTCACCAGGCTCGCGACCTCGGCGTTCACCTCGCCTGGTCCCTGCACAGCGCAAACCCGACCCTGCGCCGGCGCCTGGTCCCCACGGACCGACACGACCTAACCGCGCTGCGTGACGCCTTTGTCGAGGTGCTGGGTGCGACCGGCGGGGTGTTGTTCGTGGAGATCGCCCTCATCCGCGACCTCAACGACGCGACCCACGACGCCGAGGCCTTGGTGGAGTTCCTCGCGCCGCTGCGCCCAAACGTCCGGGTCAACCTGTTGCCCATGAACCGCGCGCGGCCAGGACTCGAGCCGGCGAGCACGGAGCGGACCGAAGCCTTCGGAGCGGTGCTCCACGGGGCCGGCTACCGCTGCATCATCCGACGACCACGGGGCGCGGAGATGGGCGCCGCCTGCGGACAGCTGGCGTGCGAGCCCTGCCCTTCGCCCAACCGGGAGTGAGGCCGGGGTTAGCTGGCGTGCGAGCCCAGCCCTTCGCCCAACGCGGAACCCGGCCGGGGTCAGCTGGCGAGGCGATCCTTGCGGTCCGTCGTGCTCGCCTCACCGGTCTCGATCATCTCGCCCTCCAGCTCCGCCCGGGCGCCGAGCGATCGGCGCAGCTCGGCCTCGCGCGCCTGGGCCCCCTGGCGCTGCTCGATCTCGTACACCAGATGTCCCTCGAGCTCGGCGATGCGCGCCTTGGCCTCATCGAGCGAGTTCTGCTCCTCGGCCAGATCCAAGAGTAGATCCTGGGTCTCTCGCTGACCGTCCTCCAGGGAAGATTCGAACTCACGCCGGTTGCGTTTGTATCCGGCCTCGAGCTCACGGACCCGCTCCTCGGCAGCATCGGTGTCCTGCCTGAGCTGCGCTTCGCTCTCCGCGGCCCGCGCCTGCTCTACAAAGAGCTGCTCCTCGAGCTCCGTCAGGAGCAGAGCACGCGCCTCGAGGGTTTGTTCACTCAAGACCCGCTCGTGGTTTGCCTCGGCCAGGGCGAGGGCTTCCTTGAGCTTCTGATCAAACATCGCGCTGACGTGCTCCATCTGCCCGGTGACGCGGGTCGCCTCCTGCTGATTGGCGAGACGCAGGCGCTCCGCCTCCTCGAACAGGTGCGCCACCACCGAGCGGTTGGCCTCATCCTGCTGCTCAAAGGCCTCGAGCTCACGGTGCAGCGCTTCGTTCTGCTGGGTCACCTCCCACAGGCGCTCACGCAACGCCGCCGCCTCCTTGTGTAGGGCGGCGTTGTCATCGGAGGCGACCGCCGCCACTCCGCGCGGCGCACGCTGGCCGTACTCGGCGAGGAACCCTTCGAGTGCCCCGCGGGTATCGTCATCGAGATCTACGAACTGGATCCCCATGCCGTAGGGAACCTGCGCGCCCTCCTGCTCCCGGGTGGCGATCCGCACCACCTTGCCCGGTAGCTGCAACGCCTCGTCGCGACACGGCCAACTCAATTTGACCGTTAGCTGCGTGCCGACCGGCTGGGGCTGACTGGCGTAGAGAAAGACGCCCCCCATGGAGAGATCCTCGATCCGCCGACGCCTCGATTTGGCGTCCCGATCGATCCGCGCCGACACCGTCGGCACCTCGACCCTGTCAAATTCTCGCTGCTCCCCGGCGGGTTCTGGATGGTTTGCCCCCATGTTCGATCTAACGGCCACCTGCGGCAGCCGTTGAGCGCAAAAGCAGTACCCCCTCAGTCCCCTGATTCGAGAAGGGCCCGGGCGCAGTGAACCAGCTCCTGGACCGCCGCCTGGGCCGCACCGGCCATCGCCTCTGGCGTTCCCTCGGCCCGCATCCCCTCACCCACGCAGGCGGCGGCCTCAAAATGCCCACGGCCCGCCACGTTGGAGAGGTGATCGAGAAACCCCTCCTCGACCCACTCCGCCTCGGGGGGATAGGCGAGACCCACCGGCACAATCTCAACGTCGAGGCCCTGGGCCGCGGCAAAAGCGCCGCGCCGAAAGGGCAACAGCTCGTCGCCGGGCTGGACCGTTCCCTCGGGAAAGATGATCACCGTCCCGCCCTTGGCCAGGTGTTCCCGGATGACCTTGACCGCGTTGCTCCGGCTGGTTTTTTGGTCCCGCTCCACGAAAATCGTATCCGCGGCCCGGGCCGCCCAGCCCAGGATCGGCCAGCCGGCCAGGTCCGCGCGGCTCAACACCGAGCCACCGAAGTGCGTCAACAACACTGGGATGTCGGTGACCGCGCGGTGGTTGGAAACGATGAGGCGGGCACCCTTCACGGGAGGCGGCGTGGCCGGCTCGACGCGTACCCGTACGCCGAACATGCGTAGCAAGCCGCGGGTCCAGGTCCGCATGTGGCGATCGAAGACCCTCGCCTGGCCGGCCTCTCCCCTGGTGGTTGCCTGCCGCAGCCGGACCGAGACCATCATCAGGGTGGTCCACCCCATGAGCCCGGCCAACCGCGCCGGCCGGCGTACGCCCTTTGCTATGCGTTCCCTGAACACTTGCCCCACGCTCTCCTCGGGTTATCTCAGTCGCCCAACAGGTGATCGAGCTCCGCGATGGCGCTGGTCACCTCGCGATCGAGCTCGGCCCGCGATGTTTCGATACGATTGAGCTCCTCGCGCATTTGCGCAACCTCTGCCCCGGCGTCTGCCTCGGCGAGCTGGCTCTCCAACTCCCGAATCGTGGCTGCCAGATCCCGGCGCAGCGCCTTGATCTCCGCGAGCTCCGCCTGAAGCAACAGATAGCGCTTACGCACCGGACCGATCGGGGGCAGCTTTTTTTCGGCGCGCGGCTCGGGCGCGGCTGCGGGTTCCTCAACGAGTCCCTGGGGCTCGGGCACGACCACAGTGGGGGACGAGAATCTCTCCGCCGGGCTCTGGGATCGGCCGCCGCCGCGACGACCCATTCTGCCCTTGCGACCCCAGCCACGCACGCCCCGGCGCTCGAGCGACGCGTTGAGCACCGCCTTGCGGCTACAGGCCGGCTCGCCCGACCCCGCGTCGCCAGCGGCGCAGATCCGCCAAAAATATACGCCGGGCTTGATCCCGACCACGCTCTGCTCGGTGACGGTGGTGCGAAGATCGGCGCGCAGGCGGGTAAAGGTGAGCATCTTGGAAACCTGCACCTGATACGACCGCGCCCCGGGCACCGCCGGCCACTCGAAACGAACGTCCACCACCCGCTTACGGGTGAGGAGCTCCGGCGCGTAGGGCTCCGGCGCTTGGGGGCCCTGCACCGTGGGTTGCGGCTGGGCGGCCATCTCTGGATCCTCGACCGGCTCGAGCGCCGCCGCCGCGCTGGCGGCTGGCTCTTCGCAGCCCTGGCCACCGATCAAGAGACAGGCAGCCAGCCATGCGCGTCGACCAGACCTCACGTCCCCTCCCTCAATTGAGCCGCGGCAACTCCAGGGCGATCGGTAGCTCCGGCGGCTCATCGCCGTAGAGCCAACGGTATACACCAAAGGTCCGCAGGACCCTCTTAACGTAGCCGCGGGTCTCCCGGATGGAAACCTCCTC
>JAUUZB010000520.1 GCA_030590185.1 Deltaproteobacteria bacterium | reverse complement strand
GGGGGGGGGGCGCGGCCATGGGTGGCGGGGCGGCGGGCTCGGGCTCTTCGGTCGCCAGGGAGGGGGGAGTTGTCATCGCCGGTGTGGGATCGGCCTCGGGTTGGGGTTCTGGGGGCATGGGTTCGGACGGGGATGCCGGGGCGGGTTCCGGCGCGGGCTCCGGTGCCAGTTCCAGGGTCGGTTCGGGTTCCGGTGACGGTTCCAGTGCCGGCGCCGGCTCGAGCTCCGGCTCCAGTTCGGGCTCCGGATGCAGCGCGGGCTCCGGCTCCAGCGCGGGCTCCGGCTCCAGCGCGGGCTCCGGCTCCAGCGCGGGCTCCGGCTCCAGCGCGGGCTCCGGCTCCAGCGCGGGCTCCGGCGTGGGCGGATCCAGGACGGGCGCGGGATCGACGCTCATCGGCGCGGGGTCCTGAACAACAGGAGCAGGTTCGACGCTTACGGACGCGGGGGTCTCGATGACTGGATCGGGCGGGACACTCACGGGTGTGGATTCTTCCACGATTGGATCAGACTCGACGCTCATTTGTGCGGGGGGCTCGATAGGTGGCTCGGGCTCAACGCTGACGGGTGCGGGGTCTTCCACGATTGGATCGGGCTCAACACTCACGGGTGCGGGGTCTTCCACGATTAGATCGGGCGCAGCGCTCGTTGGGGCGGGCTCAACGCTCACCGGCGCGGGCTCCTCGATAACTGGAGCGGGCTCAACGCTCACCGGTGCGGGCTCCTCGACTACCGGATCGGGCTCACGACTCACGGATGCGGGGACCTCGATAGGTGGCTCGGGCTCAACGCTGACGGGTGCGGGGTCTTCCACAACGGGAGCGGCCTCAACGCTCACGGGCGCGGGCTCCTCCACAACGGGAGCGGCCTCAACGCTCACTGACGCGGGCTCAGCCCTCACCGGGGCGGGCTCCTCGGTAACAGGAGCGGGCTCGACGCTCACCGGCGCGGGCTCCTCGACTACGGGAGCGGGCTCACTACTGACGGGTGCGGGGGCCTCGATAGCAGGCGCGGGCTCGACGCTGACGAGCGCGGGGGCCTCCACGATTGGAGCGGGCTCAACACTCACAGGTGCGGGGTCTTCCACAACTAGATCGGGCGCAACGCTCGTTGGAGCGGGCTCCTCCACAACCGGAACTGGATCGACGCTTACTGGCGCGGGCTCCTCCACAACCGGAACGGGCTCAACGCTTACTGGCGCGGGCTCCTCGACTACGGGAGCGGGCTCGACGATCGCCGGCGCGGGCTCCTCCACAACAGGAACGGGCTCGACAATCGCCACAGGTTGCTGGACCGTTGAGGATCCCTCAGAGGAGATCGTTGGCCGCCGGGGAGTCGCAAGGACCTGGTCGCCCGGTGGCTCGGGCTCCGAAACCGGCTCGTCCGGATCCTCCGGCACGTCCACCAGCGGATCGCATCCACCGCCGACGCCATCGCCCACGCAGGCCGAACGCTCTGCAGCACAGGGAGGCTCGGCACAATCGCCCAAACCGTCGAGGTTGCATCCAATCGAGGACACCAAAAAAAGTGACAACACCGGGAGGAAACAACCGGTCCGTCCCGCAAAAAACTGGGCAGCAACAGGAACGACGGTCATCACAACGACACCAGATCTACCATAGGGCGCCGGCCCATGTCCCATATCCCCACGGAGCCCTCCATCCGCCGCCGGATGGCGCCTCACGACCGCCATCGGTTTCCCTTACCGCTCCGCCATCGCCGCATTTCGGTACCCTCTTAGTACCCAAATTACTATGCCACAATGTGCCATTCCCCAACCCGAAGTCCCAGAACCGCCGGGCGAGAAGTGGTACAATTCCACCACCATGGCGGAACCACGCGACCAATTCCCCTCCCCGGTGAGCGCGCATGGCCGGGGCCTCCTTGCCGTTGCCGTGCTCATCACCGGCATCTCCCTGTTCCCCCGGGCAGCGAACGCGCAATGCTCGTGGGGCAACGACTACTGCCCGACCGTCGTCTCGCTAACCGTCGAGAGCGACCCGGTGCCAACTGGCGGCGCCGTGGCCGTCACCTGTGTCGGCGCCGATCGCGGCGGGTTGGTCACGGGGTTGACCTTCACCGTTGACGGTGGGGACTTCGCGTCCGGCCCCTCACCGCTCGACGTGGTCCCAGCCACCGAAGCGAGCGCCGCATCCGAAGTCGCGATGTGGAATGTCCCAGCGGGCGATGGTCTCTCCTACACCTTGACCTGCGTTGCCTGGGATAACGGCGGCAGCTTCGGCGTTCCCGATCCAAGCACCGAGGCGAGCATCACGGTCACCGCCCGCGACGCGCCCGTCCTGCCGAGCATCGACTCCCTCGTGCCCACAGCCACTGAGCTCTTCGCCGACGAAACGACCCGGGTGGTCGCGATCGCCAACGACGGCGGCGCCGGCCCGTTGACCTCTGCTTGGTCGGCCAGCGGCGGCACCATCACGCCCGACCCCGGTGATCCCACCCAGGCCGACTGGACAGCGCCGAGCACCCTCGGTGCCTACGTCGTTACCCTCACGGTGACCAACGCGACGCCCGGGGATGCGACCGCCATCGCGATGGTGCACGCGGTGCGCGCCAAGGTGCGAGCCCCCTTTAATGTCGACGCCACCTGGTTTGCGCCGGCGCGGCTGGCTGTCGATGCGGCCGGCAACATCTACGTTGCCGAACACCGCGCCCGTGAGGTCCTGATCTTCACGCCCCTCGGGGAGATCATGCACGCCATCCCGTTCGCCGGTCAGCTCTCCGCGGTCGCTGTGGATCCCAGAGGCACCATCTATATTGGTGACGAGCTCCGTGGCCTGGTCTTGGTTTACGACCGCTACGGCCGACGCCAGGGCCACTTCGGCACCGGCACCGGCGAGCTCAGACGGCCAGTGGCGATCGCCGTCCATCCGGTGAATTACAGGGTCTACGTCGCCGACGCCGGGACCCGCAGCGTAAGGATCTTCGACGAGACCGGAGTCCTGGTCGGAGCCATCCCGATCCAGGGCGGCTCCCCAACAGGGCTGGCCATCGACCCCGTAGCTGGCGAGCTCTTCGTCACCGACGTCATGCGTTACGAAGTCCGGGTCTACGACGAATCGGGCCAACAACTGCGCTCCTTCGGCCGGCTCGGCACGAACCGGCTCTACCGCCCCGCGGGAATCACCTTCTCCCCGGACGGGCTGCTCTACGTCACCGACACCTACCAGGGCCGCCTAGCTATTTATGACACGGCGGGGACCTTCATCGAGATGCTGGGGAGGTACGGCACCGACCCAGGGGAGTTCATTAACCCGGGTGATACCGTGACCGACTCCCGCGGGCGCCTGTTCGTCACCGATGCCGCCGCATCTCGTTTGAGTGTATTCGGCCTCACCGGCCCAGAAGAGGTGTTCTGTGTCGCCGACGCCGATTGCGACGGCATGCCGGATGCCTGGGAGATCGAGATGGGTCTCGATCCCGGGGACCCCAGCGATGCCTTTGGCGACCTCGACGGCGACGGCTTGTTCAATGCCGAGGAGTATCTCCTCGGAACCCACGCGGCGCTCACCGATACCGACGGCGACGGCGTGGATGACGGCGATGAGATCGCGCGCTCCCTCGACCCGCTCGATCCGAGTGACAATCGACCGGTGGCCGTGACGGCAACCTCGTTCATCGCCGATCCGACGCTGGTGACGCTCGATGCCAGCGCCTCGAGCGATCCCAACGGCGATTCTCTAACATTTGACTGGGAGCAAACGAGCGGGCCAGAGAGCGTGGACCTCTCTGCCGAGATCGGACCAATGCCTGCGGTCGTCCTGCGGGCGGCTGGCGACTACGTCTTCGAAGTGCGGGCCGGTGACGGCCACGCCTGGAGTGAGCCGGCACAGGCCCGTGTCTCCATTCGTCTGCGCTGGCCAATTGCCGATGCCGGACCGATCCAGAGCGCCGAAGTAGGTACCGACGTGCGGCTCGACGGACGCTTCAGCAGCGACGCCAACGGCGACGCCTTGAGCTACACCTGGCAACAAATCGCCGGGTCGCCCGTTGGCCTGATCGGCAGCGACTCGGCGCAGCCGACCTTCTCGCCCCAGGAGACCGGCATCTACCGTTTCGAACTCGTGGTGAGAGATGGCGACAGCAGCGGCGAGGAGTCCATCGCCACGGTGCTCGTCCATGCCGCAGGCGATCACGTGCCCGCGGCGGCGGCGCCCGGCTCGCTCTTTGGCCAAGTCGGCGCGACCATCGCCATCGACGGCTCGGGCAGCACCGACGCCGACCGGGATGCGATCACCCATAGTTGGCGGCGGCTGGCCGGCCCGCTCGTTACCCTCGCTGACACCCAGTCGCCCCTGTTGTCCTTCCAGCCCACCGACTTCGGCGTCTATCGCTTCGAGCTAACGGTAACCGCCGGCCTACACGAGAGTTTGCCGGTCGAAACCATCGTGGTGGTCGGCAGCCCGGAGAACACGCCGCCCGTCGCCGAGGCCGGTCTCGCTCAACGGGGCGGGACCCTCGAGCGTTTCGACCTGAGCTGCGCCTGGAGCATGGACGCCGATCTCGACCCGATCGAATGCTC
>JAUUZB010000160.1 GCA_030590185.1 Deltaproteobacteria bacterium | reverse complement strand
CCACCGAGATCAGGGACGCGGCGGGGAACTCCGCGAGCGCCACCACCGCCCCCTTGACCCTCGACGACGACCCACCCACCGACCCGCTGCTCGAGTCCGCCGTCGCGGTCACCTCGTCGCCGACCGTCCAGGTCTTCCCGTCCGCCACCGGCGCTCTCCAGGTTCGACTCACGGGCGATCTCCTCGCCAGCGGCAACGCCCTTGGCTGGATCGATCTGGTGCCCGCGGTGGTCGTGGAGCTCACCGCCGGCAACGGGGACAAGAACATCACCGCCAGCTTTCGGGATGCCGCCGGCAACGTCGCGACCGCCGCGATGATCACCCTCAACCTGCAGGCCGACGTCGAGACCGCACCTCCGGATATCGTCGCGCCGCTGGATTTTGGCCTGGTCCGAGAGGCGCTGGTGCGGTTGCAGTGGACGCCGCGCCTCGGCGCCGGCACGTATACGGTCGACGTTGCCCACGACGCTGACTTCGCGCTCGCGCTGGCCGGCAGTCCGTTCACGGTCACGGCGCCGTTGACGGAGCTCACCATCGCCACGGTGGTCGCCCGCACGCATTACTGGCGGGTGCGCGCCGACGTCACCGCGCCCGGGGAGGTCAGCTCGGTGGCCGGTCACCCCGCCTCCTTCGATCATCTCGGCGACACTCTCTACGTTCACTGTCCAGCCGGTAGCGCCTGCACCGACCAGGGGATGGCCGGCAACCTCGACCGGCCCCTGCGCACCATCGCCGCCGCCGTCGAGCGCGCCGTGGCTCTGGCCATCGCTACCGTCGAGGTCGCGGGCCGCGGTGGCGACCAGGCCTACCTCGGCTCGCTCGAGCTCGAGAACGGGGTCAGCCTGTACGGCGGCGCTGACCTGAGCTTCACGACTCGCGATCCGAGCCTCTACCCGACCATCATCGAAGCAAGCGATCTCTTTGTCCTTCGGGCGGTCGGCGTTGGCGCCGGCACCACCTTCGACGGTTTTGTGCTGCGGGGTATCGCTAGCCTCGGCGACACCAGCGGCGCGTTGCTGATCGACAGCGGGTTGGACCTCACCGCCTGCACCATCGCGGCGGGTGACGCCACCGGATCCTCCTACGGGGTCGCCGTGGTGGGTAGCGGCCAGGGGCCCGCCGAATCACCGCGGCTCGACGCCAATTGGATCGCGGCCGGCGAGGGCGCACAGAGCGTCGGTCTCTACGTCAGTGACAACAGCCCGACCCTGACCAACAACGTCGTGGCAGCCGGAGTCGGCGACACCACGATCGGCCTGCGCCTGGTGGGGGCCGCCGCTCGGGTGACCAACAACAGCATCCACGGCGGCGCCGGCGGTGTTGCCAGCCTTGCGCTATCCGCCTCTACCGGCGGGGACAGCTCGCTGACCAACAACATCCTCACCACCGGCGGCGACGGCAACTCGAGGATCGGGATCGAGCAGCTCAGCGCGAGCTGCTTTCGTTCGTTGGAGAACAACGCCCTGCTCGACGTGGGCAGCGCCGGCAGCTTCGTTCTCTTTACCGACCCGGCTGGGCAGTGCGTGAGTGATCTCGACGGCGACACCGACCCGACCACCTGCACCCTGACCGAGGCCGAGCTGCTCACGGATTGGTCCGGGGGCGCCGATAAGGGCCGCGGCAACTCGCTACTGGGAGCCAACCCGTTTGTGGATCTCAGCGGCGGCGATCTCCACCTGCAGCAGGGCAGCCTCCCGGACCAGAGCTGGTGGAATCTGATTTACGGCGGCAAGGAAACGGGCACCGACAACTGTGGATCCGGCGCCGAGCCCTGCGGTGCTGTGCTGAGCGACCGTGACGGCGTGCTCCGCACGGTGGACATCTCCGCCGCCACGGCACCGACCAACGCGGGTGCGGCTGGCTATAGTGTGGGAGCCCATGAGGTCGATTGAGCGCACCACGGTATCGGCGGCCATCGTCGCCCTAACCGCGTGCACCACGGCGTTCGACCTGCCCCCGGAGACCCGGATCAGCTGCACGGCGGACGGCACCTGCCCTTCCGGTTTCGTCTGCAAGGGGCTGACCGGCTGGTGCATCTCCGACGCGATCATCGACGACGACCCGCCAGCCCTCGACGGTCCGGCGGTTCTCTGGCCGGCGGTGGCCACCCTCGGGACCACCGTCAGGCTGCGTTTCCGGGTAACGGAGCCCTTAGCTGCCCCACCGGAGGTGCGTCTCGAGACCAGCGAAGGTGACGTCGAGCTCGCGTACGATGAGGACAGTGATCGCGATTCCCTGCTCTACGTCTTCACCCTGGTCCCCAGTGCGAATCTGCCGCAGGGCGACCACCTAATAGTGATCGACCTCGTGGACCTGTTCGAAAACCGGGCCACCGGTCTCGGCAACCTGCCCGTACACCTCGATTACGATCCACCGCTGATCGAACAGCTCGACTGGGTGCAGGAGCCCTGGCGAGATGCGGCACCCAGTGTCGCGACGCTTGCCTTTGTGGGCACGGTGGAACCAGGGCTGACGCTGGTGAGCGCCCAGCTCCTCGACCAGGACCTCTCCCCGTTAGCCGACGTCACCGACACGACCGAGATCATCGGCGCCACCCTGACGGGCACCGCCGACCTCGATGCCTTGGGGGGGCGCGGCCCCTTGCTGGTCGACGAGGTGGTCATCGAAGCGATCGTCAGTGACGCCGCCGGCAATCACAGTCCCGCAGCCCAGAGTCGCACCCCCCGCCTCCCCCTCGACGACACCCCACCCCTGCCCATCGCCTTCGGGATCGCCGGCCCGGACGCCACCACCGCCTACCAGGTGACCGTGCGGGTCGAGGTCGGCGGTGCGGTGCAGGTGTTCCTGTCCGGTGACCTCCGGGAGAACGCTGTCACCGGCATCTGGGTCCCCGCCCCCGAGAGCCAGAGCTTCCCCCTGCCCGATGGCGAGAGTCTGTTCGAGGTTCTCCTGGACCCCGGCATCGGCGACAAGACGATCGTCGCCACCTTCAGGGATGGTGCCGGCAACGAGGCGGATCCGATCTCAACCTCGGTCGAGCTCTTGGCGGCCACCGACTCGGCACCTCCCAACTACGTGGCGCCCCTCGACGGTGCCTTGCTCGCCGATCCCGACGTCACGCTCCAATGGACCGGTCGGCGGGGAGCCGCCTGGTACGAGATCGAGATCGCGCCGGAGCCCACCTTCCTAAACCCAACAGTCTACCAGGTTTCGTCACCGGCGACCGAGCTGCCCGTTCATCTCGAGGAGGACGTAACCTACTACTGGCGGGTGCGCGCCGACGTCACCGCGCTCGGCGAGTACAGCTCCGTGGACGGTGGACCGGCACACTTCAATCGCTTGGGCGACGCGGTCCACGTTTTTTGTCCGGCGGGCGAGCTCTGCGCCGACTCCGCCTGGGCAGGCAACCGCACGCGCCCCCTGCGTACCCTCGCCGGTGCCCTCGGGCTGGCCTCGCAACATCAGCGGGGAGAGGTGCGGGTGGCGGCGCGCGGCGGCGGCGAGCCGTACAAGGGCTCGGTCGAGTTGCTCTCGGGCGTCGATCTGCTCGGCGGCTACAGCGCCGATTTTCAAACCCGGGATCCGAACACCGCGGTGACCGTGGTGCAGGCGAGTGAACGCTACGTGGCGCGGGCGGTGGCGACCGCTCAGAGCACGGTGGTCGATGGGCTGACCCTGCGGGGGATCTTTGGCTTTGACGACACGGTCGGGCTCGAGGTCCTCGCCGGGGCCAATGGCCTCCTCGTCCGCAATTGCGTCATCGAGGCCGGGCCCTCCCTGGCCAGCTCCTACGGCGTCGCGGTGGTGGACGGCAGTGTGGAGCTGCGTCGTTGCACCATCGCCGGCGGGGAGAGCAGTGAACGCAGTATCGGGATCTACCTCGGCTCGAGCGGCGCGGTCGAGTTGGTCAACAGTATCGTGGTCACCGCCGGAGGAGACGAGACCATCGCCTTGGCCGACAACGGCTGCGCCTCCACGATCTCCAACAACACCCTGGTGGCTGGACCGGCGGCGAGCGCCACCCTGGCCATTGCAACCCTGCCCGACCTCGAGTCCCCCTGCGCTGCCGGTGCCGCCGGCACCTCTGTCACCAACACCTTGCTGGTGACCCGCGGCGCCGCGCCTGCCCGGTGGGGTGTTCAGGCGCTCGGCGTCTCCAACCCGTGGCGCGCCTTGGAGAACAGTGCTTTTGTCGACCTGGGCGCTGACGGCGTCTATCTAATGTATGAGGGCCTAGGCACCGGCTGCGCCGGCGACGCCTGTACGACCCTCACCGAGGTGGAGATGATGGTCGACTGGCGCGGGGGCAGCGATAGGGACGGGGGCAACATCGAGATGGTGATCAACCCGTTCGTGGATGACGCCGGCGAGGATTTCCACCTACGGCAGGGCGGGCTGCTGGAGGTCGACTGGCGCAACCTGATCTACGGCGGCAAGGACACCAGCGGCGACAATTGCGGCGACGGTGCCGACAGTTGCGGCGGGGTGAGCGACGATCGCGACGGCGCGGCGCGGACCCTGGACTGGCCGGGGGGCTCCGATCCCACCAACAGCGGCGCCGAGGGCGTGAGCATGGGGGCCCATGAGAACGATTGAAAGATTGCTGCCGCTCGCGGTGGCGGTTGTGGTCGCCGGTTGCGGCGCCATGGTGTCGGATGGCGGCGAGGGTGACTCCGGGGGTGATGGGCCGCTCGCCGTGGGCGTCGGCGATTGGGACGACGTGGGCGAGAGCCTCGCCGTGGAGGACTTCCTCCAACCCACGATTGGCCGGGTTGGCACCGTCTTTCACCTCAAGGTCCTGAATGAAAAATCGGACGGCCTGCGGCCGCGAGCCGTCATCGAAACCGCGGGCGGCTCTTTCCCCTTCACCATCGACGAGGCCGCCAGCAACATCGACATCGGCAGGTTCAGTTTGAGCTACACCGCCACCGGCGACGAGCCCGAGGGCGAGCACCCGGTGCGGATCGATCTGGTCGAGGGCGATGAGGTCGTTCACCTGGTAACCCTCTCTCTCACTCTCGACTTCACGCCGCCCCAGGTGACGGTGCGATGGCAGAAGCCGGACTGGCAGACCGCGACCCGCAGCGATGCGACGCTCGCCTTCACCGCCGTCGTTGAGGTTGGGGCCACGGTTCTGTCGGTCGCGTTGATCGACCAGTTCGGCTGGGCCTTGCATCCGGCGATGGCCTACACCTCCACCGGGGATCAGATCGCCGGTGCATCCGAGCTCGCCCTCGAGGACCTGAGCGGCGTGACGGCGGTGGCGGTGGAGGTGTCGGCTGTGGACGCGGCGGGCAACGCCAGCGAGTCGGCCGCCTCGCGCGCCACGCACCTGCCCGTCGACGATGATCCGCCCAGCGGTCTAGAGCTGACCATTGGCGGGCCAGATCCCACCCCATCCCAGGTCGTCTCCATTCAGCCGCAGGCCACGGACGCGTCGGCTCTCTGGCTGGAGGTGACCGGCGACGTGATCGCGCGGCCCGGACTCCCGGCCCACGTCTGGGTGCCACTCGAAACCGAACACGATGTGATGTTGACCGGCAGCTCCGGGGACAAGCAGATCTCCGTTGCCTTTCGTGACGGCGCGGGCAACGAGGCCGGGCCGGCAACGGACAACGTGGCGCTCGACCAAGGGGAAGATTCGTCCCCACCGGACATCCTGGCACCGGCCGACGGCGCGGTCGTTACCTCGTCGACCGTGTTGTTGCAGTGGACGCCCCGCCTCGGCGCCAGCTCCTACACGGTGGAGGTCTGGGTCGATCACCCGGAGGTTGCGCCAGTCGCCGGCAGCCCCTTTACCGCCGACACGGCCGAGTACGAGATCACCGTCACCGCCGACGTGACCTATCACTGGCGGGTGCGCGCCGACGTCACCACCGCGGATCAGTACAGCTCCGTCGATGGCCGGGCCGCCTTTTTTGACCGCCTCGGTGATGCGGTGCATCTCTATTGCCCAGCCGCAGAGCCCTGCGCCGACTCGGGCGCGGTCGGTAATCTGGCCAAGCCGCTGCGCACCGCCGCCGGCGCTCTGGCCACGGCGCAGGCCCATGGCATCGACACTATCCTCATCGCCGCCCGCGGTGACGCCGAGCCCTACACCGGCTCCATCGATCTCGTGGAAGGCATCAGCATGTACGGCGGCTATACCAGCGACTTCCAGATCCAGGATCCGGTAGGCTCGGTGACGAGCATCCTCGGCACCGGCGAGGCAGCGCTGCGCGCCATCGGCATCGAGGCGCCGACCGTGGTGGAGGGGCTCACCCTGCTCGGCAGCGCGAGTCTCCATGACGCCGTCGGACTCGAGATCCTGGTGGCCGGCGACGGCCTGTTGATCGTGGATTGCACCATCGAGGCGGGGAACGCCGGCGAGCGCTCCTTCGGAGCCAGGATTGCCGCCTCCCAGGGTCCCCAGTTGTGGCACAACCGCATCCGAGCCGGTGACGCCCCCCAGCTCAGCGTCGGCCTCTACGTCCACGACAGCCACGTCGACCTGCGGGCCAACCGCGTCGTCGCCGGCGTCTCCGATCAGCGCAGCGTCGGTGCCGGTGGCGGCGTCAACCTGGTCAATAATGTTCTAATTTGCAACACGGCACCCTTCGCCGCCGCTGTCGAGCTCGATGGACCGGCCACGCTGAGCAACAACACCCTTCTCGGTCTGAGCCACGGCCTGTTCCTCGGGGCGGGGTCCGCCTCGTCGACCCTCACCAACAACCTAATCGTGGTCAGCGGTGCCGGCCCACGCTTCGTGATCGCCGAGCACTCGAGCGATCCGTCGCCTGCCCGGGCGTTGGAGCACAACGCCCTCCTCGATCTCGCCGGCGGCGCTGGGCTCGTGATCTACGTCGACCAAACCGGACGGTGCCCCAGCGGCACCGACGCGACCGCTTGCACCCTCGCGGAGATGGAGGCCCTGGCCGATTGGTCCGGCGGCGCCGACAAGGCGAGGGGCAACCTCGAGCTCAGCGTCGGCCCCATGGTCGATCCGCTCGCCGACCCCTGTTCCGTGGAGCAGGGCACACTCACCGACCAACAGTGGTGGGATCTGATGTACGGCGGAAAAGACAGCAGCGGCGACAACTGCGGTGCTCCGGCGAGCGGTCCCGGGATCGGTCCGGGTGGCGAATCCTGTGGCGCGGTGGACGCGGACGTCGATGGGTTGGAGAGAACGGCCGAGCTCGTGCCGGCTGAGCTGCCGTCGCAGGTGGACGCGGCGGGGATCACGATCGGTGCCTGCGAGGTGGATTCGCCCTGAGCTCTCAGGGATTTGCCTACGCGTGTGTCAGGCCCCCGCGCCCACCCGCACCGATATAGTCAATATCTCACAGCGGGCATACCTACGCACCCGCGAACTATTGAGCGCTCGCGGCCATGACTGGGAGCGCCCCGAGGAGATGCAAGGAGCAGACTGGGTCCAGGAGCCTCTCTTGCTCGAATGCGCCGAGGCTTCGATCCGTGGCGT
>JAUUZB010000952.1 GCA_030590185.1 Deltaproteobacteria bacterium | reverse complement strand
GGACCCAGAGGATAGTCTCGTGGCTGGCCGTGAGACGGCGCCCGGACAGGTTGGGGAACGCGTTTCGCTTGAACCAGACCACCTCATTAATGATCTCGAGCCCCAGCATCTGGCACGCCACGTTGATGATGCCGGAGTTGTGGTAGGTGGAGTGCAGCCACACCGAGCCGGTGGCGCGGACCAGCCGAGCCACTTGCTCGAGCCAGGCGAGGGTGAAGCGCAGGCTCTCCAAACCGCTGAACCGATCCCAGTCGTGGTTGGCCAGGTCCCACTGGCCACCCAAGCCTCGAAGGTTGTGCCCATCGGGCAACTGCCAGACCGCCTTGGTCGACGCGCCAAAGGGGGGATCGACGATGGCGAGGTCGAAGGAATCGTCAGGAAGAAGAGTGGCGCCCCCCAGGAAATCGCCGTGGTGCAGTTCGTACCGTGCTGCAGAAGCGGGCATCTCTTCCTTCCCATTGCCACGCGAGGCCTGACCGCCTCGCGGAATCTGGTCGCCTGTGGTACATACCATACGCAGGCGCCCAAGCCGCGCGACCAGCCGGATGCGCCACAGGCGAGATGAGAACCACATCCCTACTCCTCGCCGGCCTGGCGCTCGCCGCCTACGACGGGGCCCCGCCGGTGATCCCTGATCCGCCGGTGGAGACCGCCGCCTGCATCGACCTTCACACCCTCGAGCGCTGCAGCGACGACGACTGCACCGAGACCCCCTGCCGCGGGGATGAGCTGTGCAGCGACGACGCCTGCGCCCCCTGGACCGAGGTAGATCTGTGGGTCGATTTCGATCTCACCTATGACGACACCAACCCCCAACGGATCACCTGTAAGGTCTTGGCTGGCGGTCTCCCCCGCGACCGCGTGCAGGCCCTGCGCTTCGACTTTGGCGACGGCATCACCGCCTGGTCCGAGTGGCTCACTCACGACTTCGACGCGCCGGGCATCTACCCGGTGGTACTCGAAGTACGGCTCGAGGGGATGCGCACCCTGCGCGCCAGCCGCACGGCGGTGATCCCGGACGACACCGGGGCGGTGCCGGACAGCCACGTCTTCGTGACCCTCAATGAGATCCCGGAGGAGCTCAACGGCAGCCTCCCGTTCACCTCGGATAACTGGACCCCCGACGACGACAGCGACGACTACCAAGAGGCATTCCATCTCTTGCTGCCGCAGGACGGCTTCACCATCGACGTCACCCTGTTCGATAATGACACCGGCCCCATCGACCTCGCCACCCTCGCCATCACCACCGACGTCGACCTCGGCGGTGGCGCCATCCCGGCGGGGACCGATCTGGTCGACCGCTTCGAGGCTCTCGGCGACGCCACGGATCTAGTGAAGCGACTCCGTTGGAACGTCGCCAACACGGAGGCTTTCCCCGCGAGCATGGTCACCCTAACCCTCGACGTGGCCGATCAGGCCGGCGAGGATCTGCCCACCCAGTCCCTGCTGTTCGAGGTCACCGAGCTCACCCCGGAGCTCGATCCCTTCGACCGGCCGATGGTCTGGCTGTTGCGCTTCGACCAGGACTTCTTCTCCACCACCGCCACCGAGCACGAGAACGGCGCCATCTCCCTGGACCCGGTACTCGGCGGCAACGACGAAGCCGACTTCATCGAGGAGCTACGCGGCATCGGCGCCCAGGGCGACGAGTCCGGCACCGGCGCCGGCACCGTCGAGGGCCGCGGGAAAACCGGCGCCAACGCCGTGTACGCCCGGTGGGTGGTCGACGCGATCATCGCCGAGATCTACCGCTACTACGCCATGGCACCCGACGGCACGCCGCGGGAGCAGATGGTATTCACCCTCGTCACCACCGACGACCCGGGCGCCCCGGACCCGGCCGACTTCGATCCGGCCGGCGAATTCTCAATCATGCGCTTTGGCGGCTTCTTCGACGGCGCCCTCGGCTGGTCCGGGTTCGGTGTCCACAACCAGGAACGCGTGGACGACAGTAGTGTGTGGCGCGGTGTGGCCAGCGCCAGCCTGATCACCCCCCTGGTCTCCATGCCGGTGTTGACCGACGAGTTCACCGGCATCAAGCCGACCACCGGCACCCGGGTCGGTGAGCACGACCTCGACGCCACCGTGCTCGCCGACGGTTTTGACCGCTGGGACCCGGACAACGATCCAGAGGCCAACGCTCGCTATGACGACTTCGACCGCGCCGCCCGCTTCATCGGCCTGGCCATCGCCGCGGTCGCAGCCCACGAGATGGGGCACGCCATGGGCCTGGTGCCGAACGGTCCCCCGCCGGGCGGGTTCTTTGGCAACCGCGCCGACTGCGGCTTCGTCGGCCCCTTCACCGACTTGCACCACGTCGACCTGCCGGGCCTCAACCTCATGCAGGCCGGCGGTGACTTCGTGACCGTGGTCTTCGGGGCCCTCGACGCGATCGAGTATCCCCCTGGCACCACCATGGTGGAGCTGGCGCTGATCTTCGCCGGTGAAAACCGGCTGTCACCCTATGCCCGGGCCTATTTCAACCGCGCGCTGATCTACAACGACTTCTGATCAGGTACCGTAGGGCTTGCCGAAGAAGACGCGCTCCACCGTGTCGTAGTAGTCGATGATATCCCGCACGTAGACGCGCTTGTTCAGATATCCGCCGGGGAAGAAGCTGCGCTTGAACCCGTAGATGATGATCGACTTGAGGTCCTTGCGGGTCAGGCCGAGGTGCTCCACCGCCAGCATCAGCTCCTTGGTGACCGTGGTGTTGCTGACCAGCCGGTTGTCGGTGCAGATGGTGGTGGAGAGCCGCGCGTCGCGCAGCGTCTTGAACGTGTGCTCGCCCAGGCTAGTGAGCTGCGGGTTGGTCTGGAGGTTACTCGTTAGACAAACCTCTAGGGTGATGCGGCGGTCGGCCACGTACTCCCCGAGCTTCTGCACGTAGGCCTCACGATCCTCGATGGTCGGATCCTGGATCGAATCCGCATCGAGCAGATAGGTGCCGTGGCCGATGCGGTCCGTACCGAGCAGGGTCACCGCCTGGAGGATGCTCTCCGGGCCGTAGGCCTCGCCCGCATGAACCGTCTTGGTGAGGAAGTGCTCCTGACAGTAGCGATAGGCCCGGATGTGGTCGTCGGCAGGATAGCCCGCCTCCTCACCCGC
>JAUUZB010001070.1 GCA_030590185.1 Deltaproteobacteria bacterium | reverse complement strand
CGACAACTCCAAGGCGGTGGTGGTTTCCAACGGCATGCGCTGGGTCAACCGCTTCGAGCTCGACGAGCGCGTCGGCGTCGAGCGGCCGGACTGGGCCCCGAAGGCCGATAAGCCGCTCATCGGGATCCAGGGCGAGCTCGAGCGCCAGGATGGCGACAAGATTATCTGGGCGCGCGCCCGCTACGGCTCGAAGCCGGACTCCGACGTCAATAGCACGCAGTTTGCTGGCTGGATGCAGGTCAAGGACGGCGTGATCATCAACGAGGGCTTCACCAAGGGCGCGCCCGACTTTGGCTGGGGCGCCATCGGCGGCCTCGACTGGAAGGCCGACTCGAGCTTCAACGCCTTGATGGAGCCGGATCTTCGGCTGCAGCTACTGATCAACGGCGTCAAGGATGATGCCCTGCTGCAGGCCATGGCCGACGAGGGTCATCTGCCGGCCAACTGGAAGAAGTACAAGGTGCCCCAGGATGCGCCGCCGGCGGATCCGGCCTAGGGCCTCAACCGAGGCACGTTGAACGATGGTAACCGCTCGCCCTGAGCGAGCGAAATGAATTGAAGCCTGCCGGTGCCCCTTCGACACGCGGCCCTTCGACTCGCGGCCGGCTTGCGCCGGCCACGGCTCAGGACGAACGGGGGTGGGTGTGGGCTCAGGGTATACGGAAATTGAACGTACCGGTAATGTACATCCGTGCCATTTGGCGAACGAAAATTGAGCGCAGCTGTATTTTGCATACGTGCCATTTGTCGCTAGAGTGCCGCCGGACGAGATAGCAACATGAAGCTCTGCCCCTCTTGCGGCAAGGAATATCCGAGCGGCGACCTTTGTCCGCGGGACGGCACGCCGTTGGTGGAGCCGGAGTCCGGTTCGGACGAGCCAGGGGCGCCTGCGGAGGAGCAAGAGGAAGATGAGGTGGAAGAGGGCGGGACCCTGATTTGGGACGCCACTTCGCTCAAGCCGATCGCCGGGCTCGGCAAACCGGAAACGGCCCCTGGCGTGTCGACCCCGGCCGAGTCAACCGGGGAGGTCTCTGCGGAGGGCCCCGGGGGGCCGAGCGTCGCCCTGTTTTGCCCAACCTGTGGGGGGGAGTTCGCCGCCGGGGAGAAGACCTGCAGCCGCGATGGCACCCCGTTGTTGCCCAAGCGTCCGGTGGAGGACCCGGATCTCAACCCAACTGAGGCTTGGGATGACGTCGAGGCGCCCACCGTCATCGGGGGGCAGGACGCCGGCGTTGATTTGGATGTCGAGGCGTCCACCGTCATCGGGGGGCAGGACGCCAGCGTCGATTTGGATCTCGGTGCGGCCATGGTGGCCACCCTGGTGGGTGCGTTGCCCAAACGCGAAGGTGCCGGTGACGACGCGGCCGGAAAGTTCTGTTTCTTCTGCGGCCGCGAGTACTCGGCCGACGTCGAGGTTTGTGAGTTCGACGGGGCGGCCCTGATTTCCCATTCGGGTGCCGAAGGAGACGCGCCCGCCTCCAGCGAGAAGCCGCAGGCCGTGCGGATGAAGTTCTGTCCCTCCTGCGGTGAGGAGTTCACCTACGGCGACAAGTGCCCGGCCGACGGCGCGGTCTTGATGTTCAAGCCGTCGGAGGAGGACCCGCTGATTGGCACCATGCTCAAGGACAGCTATCGGGTCGATGAGGTGATCGCCCGGGGTGGCATGGGCATGGTCTACAAGGGAACCCAGCTGCCGGTGGAGCGCAAGGTCGCGATCAAGGCGTTGTTGCCGAGCCTGCAACCGGACCCGCTGTTCGTCAAGCGCTTCTTCCGCGAGGCGAAGATCCTGGCCGACCTGAGCCATCCAAACATCGTCTCTCTGATCGACGTGGGCAACACCGCCGATGGCCTGATCTATCTCGTCACCGAGCTGCTCACGGGCAAGACCCTCGACAAGCACATCCCGCGCCACAAGGGTCTGCCGATGGCGGAGATTCGAGCCATCATGGAGCAAATCTGCGCCGCGGTCGGCGAGGCGCATCGCAACCAACTCATCCACCGTGACCTCAAGCCGAGCAACATCTTCGTGCTCGACAACGCCGGCACCACCCAAGTCAAGGTGCTCGATTTTGGCGTAGCCAAGCCGCTCGAGAAATCCGGCGGCACGGACCTAACCCAGAGCGGCGCCTTTGTCGGGACCATCGGCTACATGGCGCCGGAACAATACGAGGACACCGAGAACGTCGATCAGCGCTGCGACATCTACGCCCTGGGCGCGGTCCTCTACCTACTGGTGAGCGGCCGGCCCGCCTTTAGTGCCACCACCAATGAGTCGTTGATCGTGGCCCAGCTCAGCGGTCCGCCCAAGCCGATCGACCTGGTGGCCCTCGGCAAGCCAGAGGACCTGAATCTCGTCATCCAGCGCGCCATGGCCAAGGATCCCAAGGAACGCTACCAGTCGACCTCAGCGCTGGCGCAGGCGGTGGCGGCCTGCGACGTGCCGGAGCCGGTCAGTAACAGTTGGGTCGATCCGGGGGCGCCGGTACCGAACGACCTGGCAAACGCGCCGACCAACCGGTTGCCGGAGCTCTCCTCTGACCTCGCGGTCGCCCGGGCCCTCGCCACCACGGCGCCGTCGCGTACCCTCCCACCCCAGATCCGCCGGCGGGCGCTGGTCGACAATCTGCTGTTGGGCTCGGCCGCCTTCGCCGTTTTGGTGGCCCTGGTGGTCGCCATCATCTACGTGGTTCCGAAACAGGCGGGGCCGGCGACCACCACCGTGGTGGAGATCGAGCCAGATGGCTACGATGACGCCTCCGGCGTTCGCGGGGTGACCGAGACCAAGAT
>JAUUZB010000669.1 GCA_030590185.1 Deltaproteobacteria bacterium | reverse complement strand
TCGCCTGTGCCTCAACCGCCCTCGAGCCGCTCCGGCCGCAACCGTATGGCGCTCCCTGGTCGCCTCATTGCGCCGGTCCAAGGGAACCGCGCCCCCCCCCCTCACCAGCAACGCTCCCCACCCCCCCAATTCCCTGGCCCTCCCCCCCGACTTCCGTTTTAGTGCCACCGATGTGGTTCTCCCTCGACCCAGGCACCCACCGCCGCCTGCGCCTAATCGACGAGCAATCCATCTGGCCGGCCCCTGACGGCACCGACTCGGAGTTCGTCGTCACCACCGACGTGCAGCTCCTCCAAGAAGTCATGCTCGCCACGCCTCGGGTCTGCCGGCTGCAGTACACCATCGAAACCCTCACCGCGACGATGACCATCGGTGAACAGGACCCAGCCCCCTGGCCAGATGCTTCCCGCATCGCCGGCCGTAGCTTCGAGCTCATGCTCACCGATCGCGGCCCGCTGATGGTCCCGAGCGAAGGCAGCAGGCTCCCCCATCGCCTGGCCTCCTGGTTGGAGACCGTCTCCGAGGACATGCGCTCCTGTTGGCCCATCCCGCCCCCCGACAGTCAGCCGGGCACCGAATGGGAGTCCATGCCAGCGGTGCCGGGCGGACTGCCGCCGGGCGCCCGCTCGGCCAAGATCAAGATCAAATACCGCGTCCTCGACATCCTCGACGACACCGCCGACGTTCAGGTCAAGTTTGGCATCCGCGTGGTGATCAAGCAGCCCAACTCCTCGCGCAGCTACAAGGCGGCGGGCCGCGGCGAGGTCGCGGTCAAGCTAGCAAGGGCTGGTGGACTGACCGTTGCCACCCGGCGCGGGGTGATGGAGATCGAGCGGCCGGACAACATCCGCAACCAGCTGATCAAATCGAAGATGAAGGTCAGCGCCCTGCGCGCCTGAACGACGCTCAGGCCGACTTGCGCCCCTCGAAGGTCAGCTCCGGCGGACCCTCGCCCTTGATCACCGCGGCGTTGATCTCGCACTTCTTGATACCCTCCAAGAAGGGCACCTCGTACATGATGTCGAGCATGGCGTTCTCGAGGATCGTGCGCAGACCGCGGGCGCCGCTCTTGCGGGTGATCGCTTCCTCTGCCACCGCCGTGACCGCCTCCTCGTCGAACTCGAGCTCGACCCGCTCAATGGCGAAGAGCTTCTGGTACTGGCGCAGCAAGGCGTTCTTCGGCTCGACCAGGATGCGCTCCAGATCGTTCTGATCGAGCTCATCGAGGGTGGCGATCACCGGGACGCGGCCGACGAACTCGGGGATCAAACCGTACTTGGTGAGGTCCTGTGGCTCAATGTGACGCAGCAGCTCACCGATGCGCTTCTTGTCGCTCTTTTCGACGTCGGCGCCGAAACCCATGCCGCGACGGCCGATGCGCCGCTGGATTGACTGCTCGATGCCGGTGAAGCTGCCGCCGACGATGACCAGGATGTCCTTGGTGTCGACCGGGATCATCTCCGATTGGCCATACTTCTTCGAGCCGCGGGGGGTGACGTTGGCGCGGGTGCCCTCGATGATCTTGAGCAGCGCCTGCTGCACGCCCTCGCCGGAGACGTCCCGGGTCATGGACGGCGACTCGCCCTTGCGGGCGATCTTGTCGATTTCGTCTATATAAATGATACCGCGCTGGGCGCGCTCCACGTCGTTGTCGGCCGCCACCAGCAGGTTGGCGATGATGTTCTCGACGTCCTCACCGACATAGCCCGCCTCGGTGAGGGTGGTGGCGTCGGCCATGGTGAAGGGCACGTCGAGCATCCTGGCGAGCACCTGCGCCAGGAGCGTCTTGCCGGTGCCGGTGGGCCCGACCAGCATGACGTTCGACTTTTGCAGCTCGACCGGTTCCTCCTCCACCGCCTCGGTTTGACCGATCCGCTTGTAGTGGTTGTACACCGCCACCGAGAGGACCTTCTTGGCGTAGTCCTGGCCGATCACGTAGGTGTCGAGGTAGTCGGTGATCTCCTCGGGGGTCGGTAGCTTGCGGGGACGATCGTCGGCGGCTTCCCGCTCGTTTTCCTCGTCGATGATGTCCGTACAAAGCCGGATGCACTCGTCGCAGATGTAGACCGTCGGCCCAGCGATCAGCTTGCGGACCTCCCGCTGGCTCTTCCCGCAGAAAGAGCAGGTCAGTTGACCGCCTTGAAAATCCCTGCGTGCCACCGAATGTCCTCGAGTATCCCCGCCGAATTAGCCTAAAACTGAGCGTATCAGAGTGCCCATGTGCCAAACAGCTCTAAAATGCGTCTCCCCGGGCCGTCTTGTCAAGCGACCGCTCCGGTCCTCAGGCCGACCGGACAGCGACGCCACCGATGTCGAGGCTCTTGGTCGCTTGACAGCCAGGTCCCTACATCCATACACATTACGCCGATCTAGCGATGAACCTGACCGCCCGTCAGATCGAGCTGCTCAGGCTCGTGGTTGAAGGCTACGTAACGACCGGCCGCCCGGTCAGTTCAGGCACCCTCGCGCAATGCCAGCGTGATCGCCCCATGTCGCCGGCCACCATCCGAACCGAGCTCGGACGACTGACCCTCCTCGGGCTGCTCGAACAGCCGCACCCCAGGGCCGGTCGCGTCCCCACCGAGGAGGGGCTGCGCAGCTACCTGAACGACGGCATGAACCAGCGGCTGCATCCCTGGGACAAGACCCGCCTCGATGCCGCGGCCCGCGAGACGTCGGCGCCTGATTTTCCGGCCGTGCTCGGGCATTGCCTCGCGGAGCTCTCCGGCGAGATGGCGGTGCTCGGGGTGCCGCGTTTCGTGGGGTCGACCTTCCGCGAGGTCGGCCTGGTCCGAGCCCAACCCGGCTGCTTCATCGCCATCTTCGTGTCACCGGGGGGCCAAGTCCAGCAGCGCATGGTGCAGGTCGACTTCGACCTCAACCCGGATGAGCTGCAGCGGATCCAGAACTACCTCAATGATCGCCTCACCAACCGCACCCTGTCGGAGGTGCGAGCCTGCATCGAGCTCGAGCTCGTCGCCGAAGAGGTGCGCCGGGACCGCCTGCGACGCGCCGCTCTGGAGATCGGCCTGCGCGCCCTGCCCGAGCCGGAGATCGAGCTGGTCATCGACGGCGCGGCCCGTCTGGCCGCCAAGCCGGAGTTCGCTGACCTCGAACGCCTCCACGCGGTGCTCGAGGCGATCGAGACCAAGACGATCCTGCTCGATCTCCTCGACCGGATCATCGACGCCCCAGACGTCACCATCGTGCTCGGCTCCGAGCACCGGGTCAGCGAGGTCTCGGACCTGGCCTGCGTCGGCGGCTCCTGTGCAACCACCGACGCCAGCCACCCGGCCACCATCACCTTGGTCGGCCCCACCCGCATGGATTATGAGCGGTTGGTGCCGCTCGTGAGGTATGCCAAAGTTCTCTTGGAGAGACACTGGCTGCCGAGGTAAGGCGAGTCTCTGGGGGCAACGCCTGTCCTGAGTCCTGAGTTTATCGAAGGGCGGGGCACGGGCACGGACGACCGATGGGCAAGACCAAGCAAGACCCCATGGAACAGGCCATGCAAGATGCGCTCGCCTCGGTGGAGCGCGTCGAGCAGGAGGGCCAAGCGACGCGTGAACCCGACGACGACACGATCGACACCGAGGAGCTCGAGGAGCCGGAGGTGATCGTCGGCGATCCAGACGATGCCGATGGAGACGACGAGGAGAACGAGGAAGAAACCGAAGCCGAGCCGGCGCCCAAGGCAGTCTCGCTGGAGGACCGCAACGCCGACCTCAACGACCAGCTCCTGCGCCTCGCCGCCGACTTCGAGAACTTCCGCAAGCGTGCCCGCCGCGAGCAGGATGAGCTACGCAAGTACGGCATCGAGCACGTAGTGCGCTCCACGCTGCCGGTGCTCGACAACCTCGAACGTGCCATGGCCCACTCGGATGGGAGCGACCCCATCAGCCAGGGGGTCAACATGGTGATCAAGCAGTTCATCGACGCGCTGGCCACGTACGGGGTGCGCGGTTTTGATAGC
>JAUUZB010000558.1 GCA_030590185.1 Deltaproteobacteria bacterium | reverse complement strand
CGCATTGGGCGATCTTGGCGCTGGGCTCAGCGGCGGGAGCGGCCTGGGCAACCGCGCCGAGGGGGGCGGCGGCGATCGTGAGGGCGAGCAGGGTGGGGCGGAGCGAGATCGGCATTGCCGAAGGCTACACCAACGGCTAGCGGACGAAAAACCGCTCCCCTTGGCCGCCACTCCCCCCGGTCAGCGCCCGAAGCGCGCCTCCTGCCACATTCCTTGGTGCGCCTTCTTCGGCTTGGCCTGTGACTCGAGGTATTCCTGGCCCCGTGGGTGCGGGTACTTCCAGCCGTAGTCGGAGCAGAAGGCCTCCTGGATCATGACCAACCCGAAATCGCGGCCATCCGCCAGACGCACGTAGCGCAGGGGGCGGTCGAATTTGCCCTCCTTGCACTTGCCATGGCACTCGAGGCTCACCACGGCGTGTCGGAGCAGGACCGCGGCGCGCTCGGCCGCCTTTTTCCCCCAGCCAATCTGCCAGGAGCAGCCCTCGGCGTCGCGCATGCACTTGCTGTTGCGCTTGGACTCCGGGCAATCGATGCCGAGGATCCGGACCTTGAGTCGATCCGATCCGGCGCGGACCTCGATGGTGTCGCCGTCGAGGATACGGTCGACGTAGGCCCGCTGGCTGACAATTTTTGCCTTGGGCGGGTGCTGGATCGGCTTCTCCGGCCGGGTGTCGTGGCAATGGCGCATGCCCTCGGTCACCCCGTAGGCCTCACAATTCGTCCGGCAAACGTGACATCCCTCTTTGTCACGACCGCCTGGGTGCGCTATGGAGGTGTTCGGGATCGCCAGTACGGCCAGAAGGGCGGTTGTCGGTCCGACGCGGGAGAGTGCTACCACGCCCCTATGCTATCATAGTGGGCCTGAGCTCTCCCTCTTTCCGGCGCCTTGGGGCGTCGCCGGTTTCGCCCGGGCCACAGGGGTCGCGGGGCGGAGGCGGACGGCACGGGAGTGAGCGGTGACACCAGAGAAGACCGAGCAGGACGCGGGCGGGGATCCCAAGCCGCGCAAGAAGCGTCGGCGACGTCGGCGCCCGCGCGGCGGCGGCCGCACCTCAGGCGGTCGACCGACGCCGACCACCAGCGCCGAGGCGGCGGCCACCTGGTTTAAGATCCACACCCTGCACGCGGAGCAGGAAGAGGCGATGGAGGCGGTGCTCGCCAAGCGGGACACGCTGGTGGTGCTGCCCACCGGCTACGGCAAATCGCTCATCTATCAAGTGCCGGCGATGTTGATGGACCGGCCGGTGGTCACGGTCTCGCCCCTGATCGCCTTGATGCGGGACCAGGAGCAGAGCCTGCGGCGTCACAGCGCGCCGGTGGTCCGGATCGACAGCACCCTGCGGGCTGAGGCACGGCGCCAGGCCCTGGCGCGAATCCGCAAGGGCGGGCGCCTGATGGTACTGACCACGCCGGAGAGCCTGGAGAAGGTGGAGGTGCGCGAGGCGCTCGCCCTGGCCCAGCCGAAGTTGCTTTGTATCGACGAGGCCCACTGTATCTCGGAGTGGGGTCACGATTTCCGGCCGGCCTACCTGCGTCTCACCGACGCCCGCGAAAGCCTCGGTTTCGAGCACGTCCTGGCCCTGACCGCCACCGCCACGCCGCAGGTGCGCGATGACATCGCCGAACGTCTGGCCATGGAAGATCCGGTCGTGGTCAGCCGGCCGCCGGTGCGCGAAAACCTGATCCTGGAGGTGGAGAGCGCCCCGGGCAACCTCAAGTACGAAGCGGCCGCGCGGTTGATCCCGCAGCTCAAGCGACCGGGTATCGTCTACTGCGCCACCACCAAGGCTGTGGACGAGGTCTACGGCGCCTTGACCCGCGCCGGTATCCCGGTGGCCCGCTACCACGGCCGCATGCGCACCGTGGACCGCAACGCCGAGCAGCGGCGTTACATGCGTGACGGCAAGCGGATCGTGATGATCGCCACCAGTGCCTTCGGCATGGGGATCGACAAGCGGGACATCCGCTACATCCTGCATTTTCAGTTCCCCGGGTCTCTCGAGCAGTACGTGCAGGAGGCCGGCCGCGCCGGTCGTGACGGCCGCGAGTCACGCTGCATCCTGCTCTATGATCCAGCCGACGCCTCGACGCAGCGCTATCTGCAGCGCTCGAGTCGGCCCAACACCGGGCAGCTCGCGCGTCTCACCGAGGCGATCGCGGCCTGGGTCGAAGAGGGCAAGCCCGTGGCGGGCAAGGATCTCGCCCTGTCGGCGTCGATACCCTCCGCCACCTGTGGATCCCTGTGCGGCGCGCTCGCCGACCTCGGCCTGATCGCCCTCGACGAGAAACGTCGGTGGGTCGGGCTGGTCGAGCCAGATCGCCTGCGTGACGCCTCGGACGATCTGGCGCGTCGCTTCGAGGTCCGGCGGCGCGAAGACTCCAAGCGCCTCAACGCCATGATGGAGTACGCCTCGGGCGAGGTCTGCCGCGACCAGGTGATACGGATATGGTTCGGCGAGGAGGCGCCGCCGGCCTGCGGTCGCTGCGACGCTTGCCGGGCCAAGGTGTTCGATCGCGGGGTAATCGAGATCGGAGAACGGGCGCCGGTGGAAAAGCCGAAGCCGTTATTGCGCCGGCCACGCAAGAAACGCCGCGGCCGGCGGCGTAAGAAGTCCAGCTGAGGGGCGCCCTTGACTTCCCGGGCCGCTTGCATATTTCCTCTCCGTTGGGGCAATGATTATCTACACGACTGCATCGAGGGTCGGAGCCCATGACTGATTTCAACCGCGAAGCCCTTCCTCACGACATCAGCGGCTACGAAAAGCAATCGCACTCGATGTCGATGACGGATTTCGAGCGCGCCTGCCCGTTTCCGTTCTTGCTATACGCACGCAGTCGGCTGTGGGATCCCACCCTAGTGGCGTCGCGCCAGGGCCTGGCCTCCGGCGGCGAAGAGACCCGGATGGTCAACTACAATATCGCCACGGGCGGCATGACGTTCCTGAGCCCGATCAAGAAGATTCAGTCGGAGCCGCGGCTGGCTGGCGTCCTCATGGGGCGCGGTACCATTGGTAACGACATGGTGGTGCCGGTGTCGTCGGTCTCCACCAAGCATGCTCGTTTCATGCCGCCGGGGGCTAGCGCTAACAACTCTTGGAACATCGTTGATCTCGATTCGCGCAACGGGACCTTTCTTGCTGAGGAGCAGATCAAGGCCCAAAATCCGACACTTCTCGACGACGGGTGCTACTTGCGGTTGGGCGGGAACCTAATCGCCTGGTTCCTCTACCCGGGGCGTCTCTGGCAGTTGTTGCGGGATAAGGATGAGCTTCAGCGGTTGACTGACCTCTAGGTCCGACCGGGCGGCCAGGCGAGGCGCTTCTCTTTGAGCCTCCCCGCTGCTATGCACCGCCGCGAGGAAATTCTGCCATGGGATTGATGAGCTTGTTCGGCCGCGGTCCGCTCTCCGACAAGAAAATCGCCAAGATTGCCAAGCTGGCCTGCAACCCCTTCGCCCAACCGGACGTGCGCATGCGGGAGATGCACCGCTTGCTCGAGGAGGGGACGCCGCTCGCCCTGCGCAACGTGCTCAAGCGCTTCGCGGTCAACGCCAGCGGGAACATCGCCGACGAGGACGAGAAGAAGTACCTCGAGGAGTCGATCGTCACCGTCGGGGAGTCGGCCATCGAGCCCCTGCGCTCCTACATCAAGAGCGAGGCTCAACTCACCTACGCGCTGCGCTCCTACACCCAGCTAACCAGCGCCGAAGAGGCGACGCGTTTTTTCATCGAGATCCTGGCCTACCACGGCCCCGACGATCATCGGGGGCTGGAGGCGAAGCTGCAGCTCATCTGGCAGCTCGCCGACGAGTTGGCGCGGCCGGAGGTGTTGCCCGCCCTTTGCCCTCACTTGCTCGATCACGGTGATGACATTCGTTGGGCCGTGATGGACCTACTCGAGCGGGCCGAGGATGAGGGCATCCTGTCCTCCGAGGTTCGCGAGCAGGCCGCCGCTGAGCTGGCCGAGGTCGTGACCACCGACGAGGCTGCTCCGCGGATCCTCAAGCGCGCCGCGGCGCTGCTCTGTGATCGGGAGTGGGCGCTCCCGGGCTCGGCTGAGGCGTTGACCTCGGACCTGGACGACGACTACTTCCTCGACAAGAAACGCTTTGTGCGCAAGCGGGTCCGGAGGAGCGGAAGCTAGGGCGTTCTCCCGTGGCCGGGATCTGCTGGCCGCACCTCCCCGCCCGAAAAGCCCTTGACCGACGCGTCCGGAACGTGGCATCAAGGCGCCGTTCCTGGGGCCTCCCCCCGGGGGCTCACCCTGGCAACGAGGTATGCGGCGCGCTCCCACGGCGCCCTACTCCAGCACCGAGACCTTCTCACCCACGTCGACGGCGACAACCCGCGGGGGGGGGGGGGGGGGGGGG
>JAUUZB010001115.1 GCA_030590185.1 Deltaproteobacteria bacterium | reverse complement strand
GTGCACGTTCACGCCACCGGCGACAATGGCCTCAACAACGACAACGGCTGGGGCCAAATCGACGCCTGGGGTCCGTTGAGGGACTACTGCTGCGATACGGTGGGTGACTGCGCCAGCGATGAATGTGACGGCGGCCCCTGCGTCCATAGCGGTGATGGCGATGGTTGGGTCGAGCCCGGTTGCAACTGTAACGCGAAGACGCCCGCCGGGGGCGTGGCGGGTTGGTGGGGGCTCGTCGGCTTGCTCAGCTTGGTCGCCATACGCCGTCGGCGCTCGACGCAATTCACCCCACGGCCGGTGCGCCGCAAAAATCGGTGACACACTCCCCCAATCCTGGGTATGCTGGGTCCACTGAGCGCATTGGACCAGGAGCCTTCACGTGAAAATTCTCGCCGCCATCATTTTCGTCCTGGGCGCGATGTGCCTATCACTCGGCTGCGCCGGCAAGACCTACGGCGTCACCTCCGACGGCACCTTCCCGGCCAAGACCTCGGATAGTAGCCAACCGAGCTGGGACCACATCTGCGCGGTCTTCGACGCCTCCAACCTCACCGAGCTCCTGCAGCAATCCGGCGATGAGGGTTGGGAGATCGTCGGCCTCGGCATCCAGGGCAACGATTCCTTGGTCTGCTTCAAGCGGCCCAAGTAGTAGTCCATATCTGTCCTGACCGGTTCCCGAAGGGGCTCGCGGAGTCTGCGTAGGAGACGCGCAGCGGCTCCGGAGCGTGCGGAGTGAGACGGCGAAGCTGGCTCACGTAGCGCGCAGCGAGACCCGAAGGGGCTCGCGGAGCCCGTGCAGGAGGCGCGCAGCGGCTCCGGAGCGGCCCCAAAAGATACGCAAAGAGATCCACCGTTTCGCCGATTTATGGATCGTTCACCGGCCTCTGCTACGATCTACACCAGCCATGGTGTGCACAACCTTTCGAATCTCGTGCGGGCTCGGACTCGCGGTCTTTGCGCTCGCCTGCAGTCCCAGCCGTTCCAACCCCTTTGACACCGACGCGCCGATCACCGAGACCGCGCCGATCATCGCCTCGGCCGATCCCGTGGAGGTGGCGCCAGGGGAAACCCTCAGGCTTCTCGTCACCGCGGTCGACGCCGACATAGGCGCTGACATCGACGCCGATGCCGAGCAGGCCGCAGAGGACGCGGTAGAGATCGCGGTCACCGGCGAGCTGCCCGCCAACGCCAGCTTTGACGTTGAGCGCCGGGTGCTGGTTTTTGCACCCAGCCAGGACCAAGCCGGCGAGAGCTACGTCGCGACTTTCATCGCCACCGACTCCACTGGGCAATCGCAGACCACGGAGGTGCGGTTGGCGGTGAGCAGCGGCTGCCTCGACACCGACCTCGACGGTTTCGACGGCTTTCACGCCACCGCCTGCGCCACCGGCCTCGACTGCGACGACGCGCATTCCCTGGTCCGGCCCGGCGTCGAGGAGCTGCCCTGCGACGGGGTGGACAACGATTGTGATCCAACCACCACCGACGACCCGGATCCAGTGGACCAGGACAACGACGGCGTCACCCGCGGCTGCGGTGATTGCGACGACACGGACGACGCCATCTATAAAGGTAGAGCCGAGGAGTGCGACGGGGCCGACAACGACTGCAACGGCGTGGTCGACGACGTCGATGAGGACGGCGACTTCTTCAGCGCCTGCCGGGTCAGCGGTGAGCGCATCGACTGCCGCGACGACGATCCCAACAGTCATCCGCGAGCCGAGGAGCTCTGCGACGGTATCGACAACGACTGCGACGATGAGATCGACGAGGGGTGTCCATGATGCGGGCCCGGCGCGTCGCATGGGTGATGGGGTTGCTGGCCCTCCAGGCCTGCATGCCCCAGGCGATCAATCCTTTGGACCCCAGCCGGGGCCCGGGTCTCTCGGTCCATCCAGTCTTGGCCGACTATGGCGCGGTGGTGATCAGCGAGGGTGAGAGGTTCGTCACCGTCGTCCAGGCCGTCAATCCGAACCCCCACGGCGGTCCACCGCTCCTCGCCGTCTCGGGGCTCCCTGCGGGCGCGGTCTTCACGCCCCTCGAGAGCGCCGGGGCAGCGATCGGCAGCATCGATTATCGACCGGGGCTCGGGGAGGCCGGGCCCTACGAGCTCATCCTCACCGCGACCATCGACGAACGCAGCACCGTGCGCGAGCTCAGTCTGCTGGTCCTGCCCGCCGAGCTCAGGCTCGTGGTCTATGACGGCGTCGATCAACGGGGCGCCTTTGGCGAGACGTTGCCCGCGCCCTTTGTGGTCAGCGTGGGCGCGCCGGGTCTCGGAGCGGGTCCGGGGCAGGAGGTCCGCGTTGAGGTCATCGCAGGGGACGGCCTGTTCGGCGGCGAGATCGCCCGGGAGGATTTCACCGCCGGCGTTGGCCGCGCCGCGGCGACGCTCAGGCTCGGCGACCAGTGTCACCAGCGCGTCCGGGCGACGCTGCTGAGCACCGGGGCGAGCGTGGAGTTCGTGGCTCGAGGAGGGGGAGGATCAGGGCCGGGCGCGACGGAGATCACCTGCGACGGCCTCGACAACGACTGCGACCCCGCGACCCTCGACAACCCCGACGGCGACAACGACCTCTACGGCTATTGCGTCGACTGCGACGACGACGATCGCCTGAGCAACCCGGAGGTGGTGGCGGACTGCACCAACGCTC
>JAUUZB010000359.1 GCA_030590185.1 Deltaproteobacteria bacterium | reverse complement strand
GGACACCAAAAAACCCACAAAATCGGGGAAGTACAGCACGTCACCGGAGTCTCAAAAACCGCCCCGGGATCGTCCGATTTACGCGCCAGGCAGGCAAAAACTGCGATAATTATCGGCAACCAGCCCCCGGCGCGCCTGCGGCCCGGAGCCACGGTTTTCACAGCGAAGAAAAGGCGAAAGCTATGCCCACCATCCGTGACACCCAGCTCAACACCGCCTACCGCGCCCTCGAGGCTCAGCAGCGGGACCGGCCCGACTTCAAGATCGACAACAACAACCTCAAGAAGCTCCTGGCGGCGGTGGCGGATCGCTGGTCCAGCAACGCCGACGAGATGGAGGCGCAGCTCTCGCGCCCCGGCATCACCCGCGGTGAACAGCTCGCGTTGGTCGAGAAGGGCATGAGCGCCTCGGAAAAAAAGGACCTCTGCGCGATCCTCGACGAGGGCACCGTGGCCATGACCGACGAGGTGCGTAACTTTCTCACCGAGGTGGTCGGTCGCCAACCGGTGGTCGCGGATGACGCTGCGCTCACCATCATCGGTGACCAGACCGGCGGGCTGATCAAGGGCACCGTGGCCCCGGGCGCCACCATCGAGGCGATCAACCTCACCACCGCACCGGAAAAGCGCCTGCACACCGACGACACCTTCGTGCTCGGCAAGTCGGACGCCAACGGCCAGTTCACCGGCCGGCTGCCAGACATGCAGGAGGGTGACATCATCCGCCTGCGCAAACGCGACGCCCAGGGCAAGGTCGGCAGCTGGATCGACATTCGCGCCACCGGCATGGGAGTCGACACCCGCGACGCACAGGTCAAACTGGCGCGCATCGGCCTCGAGGACCTCGGCAACGACAAGGTCAAGCTCTTCAACATCAACTCGAGCCGCCAGATCAGCGAGCCGGGCGCCGAGGTCCGCCTCGTCAACGAGCGCACCGGCGAGCACCGCACCTTCACCATGAACAAGGAAGGGACCTTCGGCGGCGCCATGGAGCTGCCGGGGAAGGCCGGGGACACCTTCACGGTGCACGCCTCGGACGGCACCAACAACACCGACTTTGCCCGCTCGGTCGGCACGGTCAAGGTCCCGGGCGGCGACGACGTCGACACCGGCATCGATCTGCCGGACCCGAAGCTCCACAAGGACGAGTGTCGCGACGACGGCACGCCGCGCTACTCCAAGGTCCGCTACACCGGACCGCTGTTCAAGAATGGCGCCAAGGCGACCGACGTGGAGCAGGGCTCCATCGGTGATTGCTACCTGCCGAGCGCCATCGCCTCGATCGCCTACGCCAAGCCGGGGCTGTTCGAGGACCTGATCAAACAAAACGACGACGGCACCTTCACCGTGACCTTCAAGGAGCGCGACTGGCGCACCCGCAGTTATAAGGACGTCAAAATCACCGTCGACGGCGACCTCTGGTCCCGCTCCTGGGGCGGCCCTATTTACGGATCGAGCTCTGGCTCGACCAAAGCCGAGACCATGGAGCTCTGGTGGCCTATTCTGGAAAAGGCCTACGCCCAGTGGAAGGGCAGCTTCAACACCATCGGCAACGGCGGCTCCTCGAGCCGGGTATTCACCGAGGTGCTCGGCCGCGACTCCGACAACATGTCGGTTCGCCCCGGCAGCGAAGATCGGGTCTGGAACAAGATCAAGGACGCCCGCGGCAAGGGTTTCCCGGTCAGCGCCGGCACCTATGGCAAGGATGATAGCAACCGCTACACCAACACCGGCGTTTACCCGAACCACAGCTACTCGATCTACGGCGTCGAGGAGAAGGACGGCGAGCGCTACGTCGAGATCCGCAACCCGTGGGGCGAGTCCGAGCCCTACCCCGGTGACGGCAAGAACGACGGTATCTTCATGCTCAAGCTCGAAGACTTCACCAAGCTCTACCAGACCCTCTATACGGTCGACTGAGCCGGCCATGGCAATACCCCCCGAGCCGATCCGCGAGCTGTTGCCCCGCGCCGCCTTGATCATCGAGGCCGAGGTGAGCGAGGTGCTCTCCACCGGCCCCGCGCCACCGCTGGTCGAGGCGCCCAAGGACTTCACCAGCACGCCCCAGGAGGTCGCGAGTCAAAAGGTCGCCCTGGCGGTGAAACGGGTGCTGCGGGGTGAGCTCCCGGACGACGCCGCGGGTAGCCAGTCCCTGACGGTCACCAAGCCCCAAGGGGAGTACACCCTGGGGGCTGGCAATCACGGTCCGTTCTTGCTGGAGCAGCGCACCGACGAGTGGGTGATCCTCGGTCGATGGGGTCCGGACAATTACCGAATCGAGTGGGTCGAGGAGTCGATCGCGGCCGAGGGGTCCTAGGAGTTTGTCGCACATTGCCGACCGGCACAGTCCGCCGTCGGGTTTCGGCCAGGGGCTCCGCCCTCGCCATTCTCAAATGGCTTGTTGGGATGGAGTGTCTCCGGATGGATAATCACGGAGCACGGGCCGCACTCCCATGCCCGCTCCGTTACGCCCTCGAGGGCGCGCGCTCCGCCCGCAGCCAATTCTCGAAACGCAGTCCCGGGATCTTCTCATAGGAGCGGGAATTGCCGGATATCAGGATCCGGTCCGCCGCCACGCAGATGGCCGCTACCCGTAGGTCGGCCTCGGGGATCGTGAGCTGATGCCGCTCGAGATGCGCGCTGAGCTCCCCGAAACGTTGCGCGGCGTCCGCGTCAAAGGGAAGGCACGCGAGACCGTCCTTGGCGTCGTCGATAACGGCCAACCACTCGCGAGGCGCCGAGGATCGCGCCGCACCGGCGACCAATTCCCCCAGGGTGATCGCTGTGATGCCCACCCGCTCGCGAGGCGTGGCCCGTAAACGATCCCGGGCCCAGCGGGGCAACCGCCCCTTGAGCATCAGACCCACCACATCCGTGTCGAGAAGGTACATCCTCAATCCTCCCCCCACCCACGCCTGGCCGCCAGGATGTCGCTCATGATCCCCTCAAAATCCGCCGTGTCTGCCAGCGCCCCGTTGAGGCGCTCAAACCACGACGGTTCCTCACCATCCTTCTCCCGGTCGTAGGCTCGCAACAACGCCACGGGCCGACCCCGGCGCTCGACCACCACCCGCTCCCCCGTTTCGACCTCGCGAAGGAGTTCAGACAACCGGGCCTTGGCCTCAGCCACGGACACCTTCATGGTCATATGACTATCTCCAGATAGTCATTTAGACCATTTTGAGCCCATCGTCAAAGAAGGGCGCGTTGGTTGCGCCTCAGTAGGGCAGCGGGACCTCGAACGGGACCTCATCCCACGCATCACCGGTGCCGAGTTGGCCGTCGTAGTTGTCGCCCCAGCAGAACACCGATCCACCGCGGGTGGCGCAGGTATGGGTGTCACCCGCAGACACGGTGTCCCAGTCAGTCGCGCTGCCCACGGAAGTCGCGTCGATCTCGTTGAGGTTCGGCAGGTCATGGCCAACCTGGCCGTAGTAATTGTCGCCCCAGCAAAACAGACCGTTGGCATCACTGATGGCACAGGCATGGCGCTGGCCGGCGGCGACGGCGATGAAATCGCTGTAGCTCATAGACGCGATCTCACTTGGCGTCGTGTTGTCGACGGTGTTGCCCGATGCGAGCTGCCCCGCGTCGTTCACGCCCCAGCAGCGGATGTTGTTGCTGCCCGTGGCATCGTTGAGGGCGCAATGGAAACCCTCGCCGCCACTCGCGTCGGCCCAGGTGGTCGAGGTATTCCCGACCGCGGCATTGTCGTCAGCGGAGGTGATCGTTCCGAGTTGACCAAAGCAGACGGCAGCGGCGCCATCGGCATAGGCGCAGGTGTGCTCGGTCCCGGCGGCCAACCCGGAGAAGGTGGACGTCCAAGCGTCAAAGGCGATGGAGGGCGCCCCAACGGTCGCCCCCAAAGAAGTTTCTCCTGCCTGACCGAGACTGTTGGAGCCCCAGCAATAGACCGAGTCCACGCCCCCATCATCACCGACGGCGCAATTGTGATCGCTCCCCACCGCGAGGGTCTCCCAAACGCCGCTGGCCGGATTGATGACCGCAACCGGTGAGGTGGAGTACGGGGTGGCGCCAGATTGCACCTGGTTGGCGGTGTTGCCTCCCCAGCAGCTAATGGTGTCGGCCTGACGGAGGGCGCAGGTATGGTGGGCGCCGGCCCCAACCGAGACGGGAATTTCCGCGGCTCCTGAGATCTGGGTACCGGTCTGGCGCGGAACATTTGTGCTGTTACCCAGCTGCCCGACCTCGTTGGCCCCCCAACAGGTGATGTTGTTACTATCCCAGGCACAGGTGTGGCGCGCACCGGCGGTGACACCCACGTAGCCGTCCAAGCCGAGAGCGGCCGGCGCCCGCTTGAGTCCGGTGTTGCCGTTGCCGAGCTGGCCGTGACTGTTCGAGCCCCAGCAATGGAGGTCCACCGACGTGCGGACGCAGGTGTGACTGAGGCCGGCGCTCATCTGTACGGCGTTACTGATCTCGGTGACGAGAGTGAGATGGTCCGTGCCGTTGTTGACCGGAATGACCCCGAGGCGCCCGTGGTGATCGTTGCCCCAACACTGGACCCCGCCATTGGAGTTGATGCCGCAGGTGTGATCGGCACCCGCCGAGATGAAGCCGACGTCCTGGGGGTTTTCAAGGAGGATCTGATGTCGTGTGTCGTCTCCCCAACAAATGGTTTCGCCGCTGGAGCTGGTCTTGCAAATGTGTTGGGCCCCGACCGCGACCGCGACCGCGTCGCTACGCATGAAAAACGGAGAGGTAACGGCAGAACCTGCGTCATCGCCGTTAACGAGCCCTTGGGCGTTGGTCCCCCAACCATAGAGCTGGTCACCCTTGAGGCCACAGATATCATCCGGCCCAGAGGTGACGTAGGTCCAACCGTCGGGACTGCCGGAATCTCCATCGGCGACCTTGGCCGGTGCGTCGACCAGCAACCCGGTGCCGTCTTCGAGCCCGAGGCGATAGTCCGTGTCGTCACCCCAACAGTAGAGCGTGGTGTCCCGGTTGATCGCGCAGGAGTGCCTGTCGCTCGCGTCCACCATCGTCCACATATTTTCGCCCCCGAGGATGAGCTCCGGCGCCAATTGCTCTTGGGTCGTACCGTTGCCGATCTGGCCGAACAGATTTTGCCCCCAACAGAAGAGCTCCCCTTCCGAGTCGACGGCGCAGGTGTGAAATAGCCCCGCCGAGACCTGAGCGTAGTGTCGCGAGCTATCGTCGTGGGGCACCAAGACCGGCGTCCCGGTCTCCCGGGCGCTATTGGGAAGGTCAACACCCAGCTGATGCTGGCTGTTGTCCCCCCAACAATAGAGCTCTCGGCTTTGGGCGATGGCGCAGGTGTGGAGCCCTCCGGCAGAGACGTCGAGCCAGCTGCAGCTGGCGCTGTCCGCGACATCGCAACCGCGAGCAAAGGCGGCCCAATTGGTGACCCCGTCGCCATCCTCGTCGGGCTGGGTAAAATCCTCCGGCGTGAACGTAACGTTGATGTTGTCGTCGAACTCGACACTCGT
>JAUUZB010001120.1 GCA_030590185.1 Deltaproteobacteria bacterium | reverse complement strand
GTGTGGACTACATCACCAAGCCGATCAGCCCGACGGTGGTGCGCGCGCGGGTTCAGACCCACCTCGCGGTACTCCACCACAATCGGCTGCTGGAATCCCGGGTGGCGAGTCGGACCACCGAGCTCCACCGCGCCATGGCTCGGCTGAGGGAGACGACCCTCGAATCGCTGTTCCGACTCTCGCGCGCGGCGGAGTACCGGGATGAGCTCACCGGCGCCCACGTTATTCGCGTTGGCCGGTTCGCGGCGATGCTGGCCCGGCGGATGGGTCTGTCGCAACAGCAGGTCGACTTCCTTCGCCTCGCGGCCCCGCTTCACGACGTGGGGAAGATCGCCATTCCCGACCGGATCCTCCTCAAACCGGGGCGACTCAGTAGCGAGGAATTTGATATCATGCGGCGCCACAGCGCCTTGGGCGCAGAGATCCTCTCGGGCTCGAAGTCGCCAATCATCCAGTTCGCCGAGACCATAGCACTGACCCATCACGAGCGCTGGGATGGAACCGGGTACCCGGCCGGGCTCGCGGGCAAGGGCATCCCGCTGCCAGGCCGAATCGTCGCCGTGGCCGATGTGTTCGACGCTATCACCATGCGGCGGCCCTATAAGGAGCCATTTCCCCCCGAAGAGGCTTTCGAGTTTATCGCCAAGGGGCGCGGTAGTCAGTTTGACGCCGAGCTGAGCGACGCGTTCCTCGAAGGGCGCGACGAGGTGTTGGAGATCCGACACAACTCTCTGGCGGACAACGCGGCGCAGCTGGCGCAGGCCGTCGAGGAGATCGACCTCGAATGTCTGGAGCAGTGACGCGATAGCTGGCCGTGGTGTCCGGAAACCCATCGCTTCACGCAGCCTCGCGGTATGCGACCTGCGCCTTGAGCTGAGCCATCTTCGCGAGCTGGCCCTTCAGGGGAGCCACTTCCGTCTGGTCGCCCCATGGCCCCGATCCTAGGGATCCGCGCCCCCGCCTCGTTGAGACGCTGAGCCTGATGTGGAATAGTCCGCTGGGTCAGGGACCGTGTCGTTTGAGCTGTAAAGAGAAGGCCGAGAGGATGAGCTGGAACAAGGCCCGTGCCGTCCGGGGCGTCGGTCTTCTTGCCCTGATGCTCTTGGCTGATTGCGATTGTCACGGCCGGTCCCCGGCGTCGCCGGCGGGTCAGCTCACCTGCGAGGGCTGCAACCTCGTCATCGTCTCGCTGACCAATGTCCGCAAGGCGCACGTCGGTATGTATGGCTATCCCCGTGCCACCACCCCCAACCTCGATCGGTTCTTCGCCGACAGCTTCGTTTTTGAGAACGCTTTTGCCCCGGCCTCCTGGACCCTGCCGGTGCTCTCCTCCCTGATCACCTCGAAGTACCCCTACTTCCACGGTCTGATGAGCCGCTACAACCAAGATGAGCTCGGAGATGATGAGCTGACCCTGGCCGAGGTGCTGCGTGCCCAGGGCTACCGGACCGCCGCCTTCACCGGCGGCGGCGATTACAACCGGCGCTTCGGGGTCTCCCAGGGCTTCGACTACTACCTCGACGAGCGCAACTACCACGGTTACGGCATTCGGGCGCGACACGAGCGGCCGCGCGCCGGCAACCTGGCCTACGTGTCGGTCGGCCCTTTGATCCCGGTCGCCGAGCAGTGGCTCGAAGAGCACCACGACCAGCCCTTCTTTGTGGTCTTGCAGGGTTACGACGCCCATTGTCCGTTTACGCCCAAGCCGCCCTTTGATTCCCGCTTCGACCCCGACTACCGCGGCGACATCGACTACTCCAGGTGCCTGTGGACCTTCGGACCGGTCGATCCGATCGAGCGCGACGGTGTTATTTTATGGCCAGTCTTGTTGTCGGGTCGCAAGCCAGGTGAGGATGGGGTGCTGCTCTCGTCACGCGACATCGAGCACATGAAGGCTCTCTACGACGGAGAGATCGCCCAGGCCGACGCTGACCTGGCGAGCTTCTTTGCCACCCTCGATCGCCTCGACCTCACGGAGAAGACGATCGTGATCTTCTTGGCCGAGCACGGCGATCTCTTTGGCGAGCACGGGCGGTTCATGCGTGGCGGTCCGCACCGGGGAACGTTCTATGACCCGGTGTTGAACTTTCCGCTGGCCATCAAACATCCGAGAGCGAGCCAGGGAGCGCGGATCACCGCCGAGGTCGAGACCATCGACATCCTGCCCACCCTGTTGGAGCTCTTGGCGATCAACGACCCAATGGCGACCCAGCGCCAGGGACAGAGCCTCACCCCGATCCTGCGCGACCCGCGCCTGGCGCCCGAGCGGACCGTGTTCGCGGGCTCCCGCTACACCGTCTGTAATGACCGCTTCGCCAAGGGGTTCTCCACCGCCGAAGCGGTGCGCCGCGACGGGTGGAAGCTGATCGTCGAGAAAATCTACGAGATCAACACGCGCAAGTTGATCTCGGAGATCCGCGAGCTCTATCGAGTCGCCGAGGACCCCTTGGAACAGAACGACGTCTTCGCGCAGAACCCGGCCGTCGCCAACGAGCTCGAGCAACTGCTCAACGCGAAGTTCGCCGCCGCCCCGGCACGCGACGCCGACTTTCACTGTAAGGACCAACCCGGATGGCGAGGCGAGGCGATGAGGTGATCGCCCATTTCGAGGCGCGCGCGATACGCTACGATCGCTCGAGCCACT
>JAUUZB010000395.1 GCA_030590185.1 Deltaproteobacteria bacterium | reverse complement strand
GGGCAGATCCCTGTGGGGTTGGCCACGGAGCAGACCAACAACTCGTCGACGCAGCCACCGCCGGAGCAGACTTCCCCCGCTGGGCACAGGCCGGTTTGATTGCTCGCGGAGCAGAGATCCCCCTCAGCGACACAGGCCGTCTCAAAGCAGGTGTAGCCGCTCGTGCACAGGCCCGCTGGTTGGCTCACCGAGCACAGGAGGCTGTCGGCGGTGCAGGCGCCGTCGAGGCAGGTCTGGCCCGATACGCACAACCCAACAACGTTGGTCAACGAGCACAGGTCGGTGTTGGCCTCGCAGACGCCATCGATACAGGTATCGCCGCTGTCGCAATAGCCGAAGGGCTCGGCGATGCCGCACGGCTGGCTCACGGCGCAAGCGCCGTTGATGCAGCTCAAGGGCGCGGCGCACATCCCGGTGGGGTTGGTGGGGCTACACAGATCCACCGCGCCGTAGCAGGTTCCATCCACGCAGCTCTCGGCGGCGTCGGCGCAAAGACCGGTGAGGTTGGTGGCGCTGCAAAAGAGGCTGTCGGCGAGGCACTGGCCGGCCCGGCAGGTCTGGTTGGGTGGGCAGGTGCCGTCGGGGTTGGTGACGCTGCACAGCTGGCCGGGCGAAAAGCAGTCGCCGTCGATGCACTCATCCCCCACTTGCGGACAAAGGCCGGAGAGATTGGTGGCCGAGCAGAAGAGATCGTCCGCCAGGCATTGGCCGGCCCGGCAGGTCTGGCCGTCGACACACAGGCCCGTGTGATTGCCGAGTCCGCAGACGTCGCCATTGCCGATGCAGTCGCCCGAGAGGCAGGTCTCGCCAGCGCGGCACAGGCCCGTCAGGTTCGCATCCCCGCAGAGCAGGTCGTCGGCGACGCAGCTCCCGTCGAGGCAGGTGAAATCGGCGCTGCATTCCCCCGCGGGGTGCAAGGGTCCGCAGAGATCCTGCTCGCCACCGCCGCCGCTGCCGCCGCTGCCGCTGCTGCCGCCGGTGCCGCCGGTGCCGGTGACATCGCCGCCTGAGCACGCCAACACAGTTGCACAAGACACCGCGCCCACGATTCGGAATAGGTTCAGCATGTTGATTTCTCCCTGGCCGGGCACGTCAATGCGCCGTCGCCACGGTGCGTGATAACGGACACGTCCCGGTTTGCCAAGCCGCGTCAGATGCGGTCGAGATGTTGATTCAGCTCGCCGCCGGCAGCGCCACCCGAACCTCGAACCCACCATCATCGAGGTTGCGGCCGCTGACCTCACCGTGCATGCGCTCGACGAGCCCCGCGACCAAGGCCAGCCCGATGCCGGTTCCCTTGGCGGTTCGGGTCAGCTCGTTCTGGCCACGGTAGAACGGCTCGAAGATCCTGCGCAGGTGACGCTCCGACACGCCCGGGCCGTGATCCCGAACTCCAAGGCTGACGCCCGCGCCGTCCGGTGTGCGCTGGCAGCTGATCACGATCTCCTTGTGCTCGGCCTTGCGGGCATACTTGAGCGCGTTGTCGACCAGGTTGAACAGCACCTGCAACAACGCGTCCCGGTCGAAGCGCACCGGCGGTAGGTCCGGCTCTACGTCGAGGGTCAAACGGAAGCCCTCGCTCTGGGCTTGCGGGGTCAGGACCTCCAGCACCTGCTCGATCACCGCCCGCGGCGACTCCGCCACCAGGGTCATCTCGCGCCGGCCCTTCTCGAGGCGGGCGAGCTCGAGGACGTTGTTGATCAACCGCGACAGGCGCTCGGTCTCGGCGGTGATGTGGCGGTAGTACTCGTGACGCTTCTCGTCGTTGGGGACCATCTCTTCCTGAAGCATCTCGCCGTACATGCGGATCGAGGTCAGCGGCGTCTTGAGCTCGTGGGTCACCGCCGAGACGAAGTCACTGCGCCGTTGGGCGTAGGCCACCATCACCGAGACCATGCGATAGAGGGCGATCAGGCCGAGCACCCCGGCGAGCAGCAACGCGGCGACCAAGGCATAGACGTAGGTGGGACTGACCGCGTCCGGCAGCGGCGCCAGGCTCGAGACGGCGCTGAGGTCCGCGAAGGGATCGCCGAAGCGATGGCTGTAGCGATAGCCAGCGCTGGCCTCGATCGCCGGGGCGCCGGAGATCGCCACCCGGGTGTGCGCCGCCAAGGGGCTGCCGCCCACGGTCGAGTCGTAGAGCCAGATGGCGAGCTGCTCGACATCGATCACCAGGCCCTGGCGAAAGGCGCGGTTGCCGAGCCAGACCGTGCGGTAGAGGATCAGATGATCGGGGTCGACCAGCACCCCGACCATAGGCTCGAGGCCGAGATCGATCAGGGCGGCGCGGCCGTCCCGCTGCTGGAAGGCCGTGGACCCGCCGCTCAGGCCGTCGTCGAGAGGCTCGTTCCGGGCATCGCTGGGCGGGCCGCTACGTTGTGGGCGCTCGAAGAAGTCGAGCAGGGTGCCCCTCCCCCCCGGCTCGCTCTCGCCGCGTTCGAAGTCACCCACGTTGGAAGCGGATGTGCTGGTGACCTTGGCGCTGCGTTTGGAGCGTTTTGATACACCACGATTGAGGGCGCGGAGGCTGCTCTTTTCCTGTTCGACGGGCTGCTGCTCGGGTTGGACGTCGGCCTGGGCAGCGACGGCGACGGCGGGGGCGGGGTCGGGACCGTCGGGGACGATGACCGTGGTGCCCGGCAGCTGTTTGATGCGCCCGCCGGGTGTCTTGGCTTGTTGTTCCTTGCCCATGCCCGCGCCCCTGCTCTGGCTTTGGCGCGGGCCGGCCTTGGCACCGGCCTGGGGCCAGCGTTGCAGCACCAGCCGCTGCAGTTGGTCGACGCGTTGAGATACTTCGGGGCTCGGGCGCCAGTGGGCTCGATCGCGGGGGCGCAGGGGTGTGTTAAAGACGCCGTTCGGATCGAGCTCGAAATAGCCGACCAGATAGGGCTCCACGGGCAGCTCGGCGAGCGGCGAGCGGCTGAGCGGCAGCTTGCCGAGGGCGGCGGCGTTGGTGAGCTGGGCGGCGACGAAGTCGTGGCGGTAGTGGCCAAAGGGCCGCTCCTCCTCCCGTTCGAGGAAGGTGCTCAGCTCGCGTTCCATCTCGTCGAAGATGCGCTCCGCCACGAGGGTGTGATGCGCCTGGCGCTCAGCCGCGACGCTGGTGATGGCGCGCTCGCTGAGCAGGCCGATCAAGACCAGCAGCGCCACGGCGACCAGCAAAAAGAGCTTACGCACGCGTGCCATGATGACTCAGGCGCCGTAGCGGTAGCCTTCGCCGCGCACGGTCTCGATCACCTCGGCGTCGTCGACCTTCTTGCGCAGCTTGGCGATGTGTACGTCGACGGTGCGCGTGTTGAGGCCCTCGACGTTGCCATGGCCCCAGACCTCTTGCAGCAGGCGCCGCCGGCTGATGATGCGACCCGGCTCCCGGGCGAAGATCGCCAGCAGCTCGAGCTCGCGTTTGGTGAGCTCGACCGCCTCGTCGCCGCGCACCGCCTGGCGTTGGGTCGGCTGGACCTCCCAGTCGCCAAAGGCAAACGGGGCCTCCTGCTCCGCATCCAGCTTGCCAGCCCGGCGGAGCAGCGCTTCGATGCGGGCGAGCAGCTCGCGTACGGAGAACGGCTTGGGCACATAGTCGTCGGCGCCGCGTTGGAACCCGTCGAGCACGTCCGCCTCGGCGCCCTTGGCGGTGAGCATGATGATCGCCTGGTGCGGCCGGCGCGCGCGCAGCGCCTCACAGACTTCGAAACCATTCATCTCCGGCAACATCACGTCGAGCAGCACCAGAGCGAAGCGGCCGCTGCTGGCGAGCGCTAGCCCCTCTTCGCCGGTCTCGACACCGGTCGGCTCGTAGCCATTGAAGGCCAAGACGTCGCACACCCCCTGCCGGATGCGCTCCTCGTCTTCCACCACCAGGACCTCTAGTTTGTCCGTCACGTTCCTAGCTTAGCTCCTTGTTCGCCCCGGGAGTGTAAATCGGGTGTAAAAGCGGCGAAAGCCCGGTCGGTCGCGCGCCCGTAGCGGGAGTTGTGATAAGGAACCGGCGTGGAGCTCGACGCGGCGCTCGCCGGTGGTCTGCTGGCGGTCTTTTTGGGAAGCACGGTCCAGGCCACCGCCGGCCTGGGCTATTCGTTGGTGGCGGTGCCGATCGCGATCCTGTTCTTCCCGCCCCAGGTCGCCATCCCGGCCCTGTTGATCCTCGGGGCGGTGGTCAACGCCATTGCGTTGTTCGAGACCCGCCGGTCCGTGGAGCTCGGTCGGTTTGTACCCTTCGCTCTGTTCGCCGCGGCGGTGACGCCGGTCGGTGCCTACCTGCTGACCAGGGTTGATGTCGGCCAGTTCAAAGTAGGTGTAGGCATCGCCATCGTGGTGATCGGGGCGGCCCTGCTCTTCGGTTTTCAATGGCGACCCAAGCGCCGTTGGGTCGCGGTGCCGGTGGTGGGGACCGCTAGTGGTTTGCTCCAGGGCGGCCTCGCCATGGGGGCGCCGCCGATGGTGGTGTTTCTCAGCGGCCAGCGGGTCGATAAGAGGGTCTTTCGCGCCACCATGTTCGCCTACCTCACGGTCATCAATATAGCCGCGCTCGTCAGCTATGCGGTGGGCGGGTTGTTGACCACGACGGTGCTCTGGAAGTCGCTGTGGCTCTCTCCGGCCATGGCGGTGGGGTCGTTGGCTGGCGTGTTGTTGGCCAAGCGGCTCCCTGAGGCGACCTTTCGCCGGGTGGCGTTGGTGTTGGTGATCGCCGGGGGGGTGACCAGCGTCGTGTCGGGTTGGGGGGCTTGACGTACCACAGCCCGCCGCGGAGGGACTCACCAAGACACTCGACGCAACGGTGCTCGCCTCTGAGTTGCAGCGCGGTGGCCGCAATGACATGCGAGGTGGATGCGCCTGCGGCGTCAGTCGATCTCGTAGGCACCAACGGAGACCGGATCGGTGCGTGCCGCGCCGGTGATGTCGGTAACGACACCCTCTGCCTCGTCCGTGAAGAGAGGTCCGACGAGGTGGCGGCCGCAGCTGTTCTCATCCCCGGCCTCTCTGTCGGCGGCCTCGCGGCTGCCGCAATCGTTCTCGTTGGTCGGCTTGCCGGCGGTAGTGGCGCTGGCGATGGATGCACCGGGGCGCAGGTCGTTCACGGCCAGCGTCGCCTCGAGGGTGGTCTGCACCCCGGTGGCGGCCACGAAGGCGTCTTGAATCGACGCGGCGGTGAAGCTGTTTGCCGTGGCGACGGTTGTCTCTGTCGTGACGGCGCCACAGTCCACATCGAATTCGCAGACAGGCAGCCCGTGGAACGCGAGGTCGATGTCGCCGGGCGCCGGGCTGGTGAGCGGCAGCCCGACGAAGAGGT
>JAUUZB010000844.1 GCA_030590185.1 Deltaproteobacteria bacterium | reverse complement strand
CTCGTTGAAGTACATCGATCCGAGCTACACCATCCGTTCGGCCCCGGCGGTCCCCAACGACTCGATCTTCTGCGCCCAGCTCGGGCAGAACGCGGTCCACGTCGCCATGGCCGGGAAGACCTCGGTGTTGGTCGGGCGTTGGAACGACATCGCTACCCTCATCCCGTTCAAGGAAATCATCGACAAGCGCGCCTCGGTCTCCCCGGAGAGCTCGCTGTGGTGGAACGTGCTCGAGGCGACCGGGCAGCCGATGAACATGTTGAACGACTAGGGCGCGCAGCGGTCAGTCGGGCGCGACGCACTCGTCGGCGCCGAAATCCATGGCGCCGCCCTGGGGCCGTGGGTCGCCGTCGATGTCCGTGAACCACTCCGCGCTGAAGGGAAAGCCGCCCTCGGCGAGCTGGCTGACGATGGTGGCGAGGGCCGGGCCGTTGTCGGCGCAGGTGCTCGCCGTGCAGTCGTAGGTGCAGGGCACCTCGGCGCAGTTGTCGGCGCCCTGGTGAAGATCGCCGAAGCGATAATAGGCGTTGGGCCAGGAGATGGCGGGGTGGCAGCTCAGGGACCCGTCGATCGCGGGGTGGTCGTTGACGGTCGCCAGGTTGGCGGTGGTCGGGACGCTACCCAGGGCCGGGACCGTCGGATCCTCACCTAGCAAAAGGAAATACGACTCCTCGCCATCGAGATAGCCGTATGGAGCCAGGGCGTTGAATGGGTAGGCGCTCGACACGGTGTCGTCGAGCAGCCAGAGGAGCGTCGCCCGCGGCAGGGCGGCGACCAGCAGGTTTCCGATTGCCTCGCCGCTCGAGCCGGCGTCGACGATGACGGCGCCGAAGGGTCGGTGTGTGATGCTGTCCGGTAAACTGGTGGCGGCGGCCGTGAGGATGGTATTGAAGGCCAGCAACGGTGCAGTGGTCTCCGCGTCGTAGCCATCCCCGAGTAGCACTCCGTACAGTCTATCGCTGCCGCCGTTGACCACGATGCCGTTGTTGGTCACCACCGGGGAGACCCCGCGCAGGTGTAGCCCGGTCGAGATGCCGCCGGTGCCGCCGTAGAGGTTGTTGCCGTGGATCAACAGGTCGCCGGGGGCGTGGCCATAGTAGGCGTAGGCGATGGCTCTGACCGCGTACGATTCGCGGTCGGCGATGCCGCCGTTGATCGAGGCGTTGCCGACGATTTGACCGCCGACACTTCCGTAGATCTCCACACCCACGGTCGTGCCGGCGCTGCCCCCCTCGATGGCGAGGTTGTCCCGCACTTCGACCTCGGCGGTGCCGTCTCCGTCGAAGACGACCACGCCGCCCGAGTAGGACCGACTGGTGCCGCCCGTGATGAACAGGTTCTCGGCCACCACGCCGTTGCCGGACACCACCTCGATACCGCAGCTGAGGTCGCCGCCGCCGCCCTGAATCACGCCGTTGCCGTTGATCTCGAAGTCCTCGCAGTACCGCAGGACGATGGCCACCGAGGCGGTCAGGGCGTCCCCGGCCAGAATGCGATCGTTGTCCTGGATTTTCAGCTCGTCCACTCCCCAGGCCCAGATGGCGGAGGAGAAGTTGCCCTCGCTGCCGGTGAGCAGCCCGTTGTCCGCGGCGACCAAGGATCTGGACACGAAGGCAGTGATCGCGTGGGAAGTCCCGGAGTTCTGCCGGTCCCCGATCGCGTTTCGGCTCAGGGTACCGCCTTCGATGATCGGACACTCCCGGACCTCGCAGGTACAATGGGCCCCGCAGTAGAGACCAGCGGACTCGGCGCATTGGAAGCCCCCGGACAGGGTGCTGCCCTCGATCACGACCACGGCCGGGATCGTCTTACCCTCCTCCACCACGGCCACCACCCCCACCGCAACCCGGGCCTCCTCGATGTCACCGGCTCCGCCCTCGACGACCGCGTCGCTGATCAGGGCGTACCCGCCGGCCACCACCACGCCGCCGGTCAAGCTGCCGCCCAAGGCGAACCCCTCCTCGAGGTCGGTCAGCGAGAGGTCTTCAACCATCCCCGGGCCACCGCGCAGGGTGAGGTTCTCGGCCACCAACAGGCCTCGGTGTTTGACCAGCAGCGCCGGACCGGCGTCGCCGATGATCGTGGTGTCGCCCGGGTCTTCGAGCCGCACCCAAGCAAACGGATCCCGATCGTCATAGCCGCCCGCCAGGCTGACGTATGTCCCGGTCGGGATGCGCACGGTCTCGTCATAGGTTCCCGCCACGATCACGATCTCAACGGGATCCTCGAGGGTCGCGTCCTCCCGCTCCGCTGCCAGCTCCACCGCCCGGCCGACGGTTGCCAGGGGCAGAGTCGAGACCGTGCCCTCCTCGCTGTCGTCGCCGGTGGGGGACACGTAGAGGTCGGCGATCGCCTCGGGGATCTGGAGGGCCTCGAGGGAGGTGGAGCGCTCGCAGCCTGCGCTGGCCACGAGCGCGGCCAAACCGATGGCATGTGTGGCTCTTTGATACATTGGCCCCATCCTCCCCTCAGAACCTGAGCCAGAACCCAGCTTGGGCTCCATCCGGCGCCGGCGCGAAGCCCAAGCCTACCGCGCTGCCCGTAGTGACGAAGGCCTCGTAGCGATCGGGATCATCCCCGGCTATCCAACAGTAGAGGGCCGCGCCGGCCAGGGCCGCGAAGCCGGTGCTCAAGCCGTAGACCGCGTACAGCATGCCGCGGTAGCTGTCGATCGCCGCCTCGGTCTGCTCGTACATGGTGGCGTCGCACAGCGCCGAGTGGTCGTTGCACTCCCGGCGCAGCGGACTCACCGACTCGGGGTAGTAGACCTTGTCGGCGTAGGCGAAGAGGATGGTGGCGGTGGCCAACACCGCGCCGGCGGTGGCGGTGGTCACCCACGCCCAGGTGCGCAGGGTCGTGTTCCGATCCACGTAGGCGTCGATGAACTCCACGGAGGGCAACAGCTGAACATCGACGACCTCCGTCCCCTGGGGAGCGATTTCAATTCCGCGGGCCCAGTCGATGAAGCCATCCTTGCCGACCCGCAGCTCGTGGGGGCCGGCCGGTAGGTCGAGGGCCCCGACCGGGGTGACACCCACCAGGTTGCCGTCGATAAAGACGTTGGCACCCTCCTGGGGGGCGCGCACCACGAGGAGGCCGGAGAGCTCGCGGAGCACCGCCAGCAATAGCTGTCGCGTGGCGGCGGCGGCCTCCTCGAGCAGGGCGTTGACGCCGTTGGTCCGGCGCTCGGCCCGGCTGATCACCTTGCTCTCGCTGGTGTCGATCAACTGGAGGCTCAGGACGAAGGCCTCGCCCACCTGGCCGATGGTGCCGGTGAGCAAGCGGTCGACCCCCAGGGCGCCGCCGATCTCCGCTAGGCAGGCCATGTCCTCGCAGCCGAGGCTGATGCGCTCGGCCTCGAAGTTCAGCATCTGCTCGATGTCCTGGCGGGTGATCACCTCGAGCTGCTTGAT
>JAUUZB010000512.1 GCA_030590185.1 Deltaproteobacteria bacterium | reverse complement strand
TGAATGACGAACAGCGGCTTGTCGAACCGGCGCGCCAGGTCCTCGATCACCGCCATGCCGCCGGTGCAGGGGGCGGAGGTGGCGATCAAAAACTCCGGCACCGGCATGAGATTCGCATCAGCCGCGCCGAGCACCGCCCGGTGATAGCTGCAGCTATCGGTGGAGTAGCCCTTCTCCTCTGCTCCCTCGAGGAATGCCTCGACCTGGCCGGTGGAGGCCAACAGGGCGCCGACGAACTCGACATAGCAAGAGGTCACCCCCATGGCGCTGAGCAGATCGAAGGGCGCCAGGACGCCACACCAGGCGGTGCGGCCCTCGTTTTGAAACAGACGTGAGCCGAGCTTGGCGATCTCGAGCGCGAAGCGTTTGCGCGCCACATACTCTTGATCCCCAGCCTCGAGCTTGGCGGTGATCCCGGTCACGAGGCTATCGAAATAGGCGCTGATCATCGTCCTTCTCCTGTTCTCTACGGTCGGTCTCCCCCGCCTCAGCTGAGCATCTCAACAAATGCCTCGATACGGGTCCGGTGTTGGCCGAGGGATCGCAGGGTGCAATCCCCCTCGAGGATCAAGAGCGGCAGGCCGGCCTCCTTGAGCGCCTCGCGCACCGTGGGCAGGCGGGCCAGATACGGGTCGCAGAACTTCATGACGTAGGCGATGACACCCCGGGCGCCGGCGGCCTTGGCCTGCTCCACGGTTTGCGAGGCGAAGCTCTGGCCGGGACCGGCAACGAGGGTACGCGCGCAGCCCGGTCGATCCAGGGAGGCAGCGGCTAACGCGGCCAAAGGCCTCTCCCCGGGCGTCGGATCAACGGCGGTGAGCTGACGCTCGCCGGTGCACAGCTCGTTGCCCACCAGACCCACGCCGCTCTGGGCCAAGAGCTCAAAGGCGGCCGGATCCGGCAGCACGTTGCCAACCAGGAGAAGCGGCACGCCGGTGGGCGGATCCGGCGCCGTGTCAGCGATGGCCGCCAGCCAGTCGAGCGTCGCGCCCAACGGCTGGGTGACCGCCAGGTTGTACCCTTCCTGGAGTTGGGCCCAGCTCACCGCACCCCGCAGCTCCGCCAGCTTGGTCTGCAGCTCGCTGTAACGGGCGATGCTCGCCCACAAAGCCTCGTCGGTCACCGGCCGGCCACCCCAGCTCTCCAGCACTCGGGCCAGCGCCTCCAACTGTGTGGCGAAATAGGCCACAGATCGGGCGTCGGTCGCGGTGGGCAGATCGACCGATGTTAGTCGATCCTCGGGGCGCGCCTTGCGCCAACCATCGGCGAGCCGCCGCATGGTGTCGCAGCTCTCCATGACGACCACCCCCGCTAGGGGCGGCAGGTCCGCCGCCAGGGCCCGGTCGAGCACCCGCTTGACGTGGGGGCAGAGATTGTCGTGCAGCAAGCTCCCGGACTGCTCCGGGGCCTCGCCGGTCGGCAACAGGCGATAGGGCACGAAGCCAGCCGCGTCGAACAGGGGCAGCGGCGCGTAGGCGCAGGTGAATCCAACGTAGCGAGGGGTGTCCATCAGGTGCCCTTTTCCATTTGTTTGGCGTTGGCCAAGACCTGTTCGAGCATCTTCTTGGCCCGCTCGCCGCAAGTCAATTCGCAGGGTGACGCCGGTGGACGGCCAGCCCCTATGTGGTCTACCATCGCACCTCTCTCGGAGGTCCCCATGGGAAACGTCGTTCTCGCAGGCAAGGCGAAGATTTCGCCCTTTCGCAAGCTGGCCATAGGCACCTGGCAAACCGCCTACGACCCGTCGATCTACGGCACCATGCGCATCCGCGCCGACAAGCTCGCGGATTACATTGAGAAATTCCGCGCCAAATACGACAAGCACCTGACCCTCACCCACATCGTGGCCAAGACCATCGCCAAGGCGTTGGCGGAATGCCCGGACGCCAATGCCATCCTGCGCATGAACAAGATCCACCTGCGCAAGAACGTCGACATCTCCCTGCTGGTCCTGATGGAGTTCGAGGGCAAAAAGGACCTCTCTGCCTGCAAGATCGCTGACATCGACAAGAAGAGCCTGGTGGAGATCGTCGACGAGACCGAGGAACGGGTCGCCAAAATCCGCGCTCGCAAGGACAAGGAGCTCGAGGGCACCCGCCAGTCGATGCGTTTGATCCCTGCCATGTGGATGAACTTCTTCCTCAAGACGCTCGCTTTCTTGCTCTACGCCCTGAACCTAAATCTCAAATGGGCCGGCCTGCCCAAGGACGCCTTTGGCGGGGCGGTGGTGACCAGCATCGGATCGATCGGCCTGGAGATCGGCTATGTGCCGCTGGTACCCTACAGCCGGGTGCCGATCTGGGTGGCCCCGGGCGCCATGCGCGACGAGCCGGTGGTGGAAAACGGCGAGATCATCATCGGCAAGGTGTTCGATCTGAACGTCACCTTCGACCACCGCATCATCGACGGCTCCCACGCCGCCGACCTCGCGGCCACGGTCAAGCGGGTCCTCGGCGATCCCTTTGGCGAGCTCGACCCGGTCGATTGAGCCCCTTGCAACTCGGCCCGGCGGGGGTGATAAAGCCGCCAATCACCGACCCTGACGCTGACCTGAGGAGCGCACCATGTTGATCCTGATCTCCGACGCCTTTGGCCCCGGCCTGCCTGACCAGCTCAAAAAATTCGGTGAGGTCACCGACGATCAGGAACGCCGCACCGAAGCCCAGGTCATCCTGATCCGCAGCAAGACCAAGGTGCGCAAGGATTACATCGACGAGTGCAAGAACCTCGAGCTGGTCATCCGCGGCGGCGTAGGCCTCGACAACGTCGACCTCGCCTACGCGGCCGAAAAGGGGATCACGGTCCACAACACCGCGGACGCCTCCACCACCGCGGTGGCCGAGCAAGCCTTTGCGATGATGATCGCGCTGCCGAACCACGTGGTGAAGGCAGACGAATCGATGCGCGAGGGCAAGTGGATCAAAAAAGAGCTCAAGCGCACCGAGCTGTTCGGCAAGACCCTCGGCATCCTCGGGTTGGGCCGCATCGGCATCGCCCTGGCAATCCGGGCCCGGGGCTTCCAGATGCGCACCCTCGGCTGGCACCCGGACGTAGGCTTCACCGACTTTGCTGAGATCCGGCCGACCATGGAAGAGGTGATCAAGGAGTCGGACTTCATCTCCCTGCACGTGCCGCTGTTCGACTCGACCAAGGGCATGATCAACAAGAAGACCCTCGCGCTGTTCAAGGACGGTGCATTCCTGATCAACACCGCCCGCGGCAGGTTGGTGGTCGAGGAGGACGCGGTGGCAGCCCTCGAGAGCGGCAAGCTCGGTGGCTATGCCACGGACGTTTGGTATTCCGACCCGCCCGAGAGCAGCCCTTTGATCGGCGCCCCGAACACCCTACTCGCCCCCCACATCGGCGCCTCCACCAAGGAAAACATGGTCCGCATCGCCACCATGATCGACCGCCTGATCACCGCCCACATCGCGAAAAGATAGGCCGGCCGGCGCCCAACGCACCGACCCACCGCGCCCGTGGCAGACCGCGCCCCTCCCCCAGCTCAGGATAGCAGCCGCCTGTTCGGCACCATGACCGGCGTGTTCACGCCGACCCTGCTGACCATCCTCGGCGTGATCATGTTCCTGCGCTTGCCGTGGGTCGTGGGCAACGCCGGACTCGCCGGCGGCGTGGTGATCGTGTTGATCGCGATGGGGATCTCCATCGCCACCGGCCTCTCCCTCTCCTCCATCGCCACCAACACGCGGCTCGGGGTGGGCGGGCCGTACGCGATCATCTCAAAGTCGCTCGGGCTCGAGGTAGGCGGCAGCGTCGGCGTGCCGCTCTACATCTCGCAGGCCCTGGCGGTGGCGATGTACATCTTCGGCTTCCGGGAGGGTTGGGTCTGGATCTTCCCGGACCACCCGGCGCTGCTGGTCGATCTCGGGGCCTTTGGGGTCGTCTTCGGCATCGCCTTCCTGAGCGCCAGCTTTGCCTTCCGCATTCAATATCTGATCATGGCGATCATCGTGGGAGCCATCATCTCGGTGCTCGGCAGCGCCTTCGTGCACACGCCGGTGGCCGAGATCCAATGGTGGGGCCAATTCCCCGGTTCCCCGGAGAGCAACTTCAGCGGCACAAACTTCTGGGTGGTCTTCGCGGTCTTCTTCCCGGCCGCCACCGGCATCATGGCGGGCGCCAACATGTCCGGGGAGCTCAAGAACCCGCGGCGCAGCATCCCGGCCGGTACCCTCTGTGCCATCGGGCTGAGCCTGGTCATCTATCTGGCGTTGGCTTGGTGGACGGCCCAGTTCTGCAGCCCGGAGGAGATGACCCACAACTACACCATCATGGTCGACAAGGCGCTGTGGGGCCCGATCGTGCTCGCCGGACTATTGGGGGCCACCCTCTCCTCGGCGCTCACCTCTCTGGTGGGCGCGCCGCGTATCCTCATTGCCCTGAGCCAAGATGGCCTGCTGTCAAACAAGCGTTGGCTGGCCAAGATATCGAAAAATGGCGAGCCCCGACGCGCTCTGCTCGTCTCTGGGGTGCTGGTGCCCAATACACCTATGATCCCCTGAACCATCGAAACAAAGTGACAAATCCACTGGGTCAAAGTACTACCACAGTCTATGATGTACTG
>JAUUZB010000752.1 GCA_030590185.1 Deltaproteobacteria bacterium | reverse complement strand
CGAGAGCGATTCGTCGACCCAGGCCTCCTCGCCGGTGATCCAATCGACCGCCCGGTAGTCCTCCAAGGTCACGTCGCCATCGACCACCGCCTCGTTGCTGGCACCGTCGAAGCCAACATCCAGCGCCGCCAACGCCTCGCCGTGGGTCACGGCGTAGGAGAAATTGTTGATGCGATCCATGAACATGCGATCGACCGTCCCTAGATTGAACTCCGAGAGGTCCTCACGGATGAGCGAGTTGCCATCGGCCCGGTCAAAGCTGTTGACGATCAGGAACGCGGCGATCTCCTCCCCGGGGAGCGCCCCGAGGGTTTCGCTCGGGAAGGATTCACCGCCGGCGTTGAGCGCCGATACCCGCACCCAAACCGGACCGGAGCCGAGGTCGTCGATGCGCAGGTTGGTGTTGGTGGCCGGCCGGCCGTTGTCGAAGCCGAAACCATCGCGGCTGGTGTAGACACGGTAGGCGGCGGCCTGATCACCGTCCGGCTCACCGGCCGCGGGGGCACGCCAGAACACCTCGACCGAGCCCGGCCCGACCCCACGGACGATCAAGTGGGTCGGCGGCTCCGGCGGGAGGGCGAGGGTGATGCCGTCGCGGGCGGCGAAGTATTTGATGAGCCCCTGGGTGATCGCCCGGGCGGTGAGCTGACGGAAGCGTGGCTCGCGGATGGCGTCGGCGTCCGCCGCCGTGTCGTGGAAGGCTACCTCCAATAGGCAGGCGGGCATCTCGTCGTTGTGGGATGGATTGATCTCACCGAACCAGGCGGTGAAGATACCGCGGTCCTGCCAGTCGGGATCCCAGTCGGCGCGAAAGTCATCGATCATCTCGTTGTGGATCGAGGTCACCAGCGCGTCGCTGCCGGCGCTGCCGGTGAAGTCGTAGGTGCCGTCCGGTGCGTTCGGACCGTAAACGTAGCTCGACGTGCCGCGGGCCGGGCTCGGGGCGTTGGTGTGCCAGGATACGTAGGCCGCGTCCTCGCCGTCCGGGTGCTCCCAGGCGGTATAGCGCGAGCGGGCGGTGACGTCGTCCGTGCCATCGCCCGAGGCGGACGGATTGAAGACCGAGGCGGGTGCCCCGGTATATTGAGTGTAATACCGGGCAGCCTCCTCCCAGCGTGGCCGGCCGCTGACCCCACCGCCGCGGTCGATGGTGCCCATGCCGCCGCCGAACCGCACCGCGTCTATCGAGACCTGGCTGCCGCTGCTGGCGTCGTTCCACAGCTCGACCGCGCCACTGGTTGGGTTGCTGCCGGCGGCGAAATAGAACCGGCCGAGGCTGACCCAGGTGGAGCCGTGGCGGGTTTGGTCGATGCGGACGTCGGTGCTGCCGCCGGTGTGCTGCACCCGGTAGTGGGCGTCGCTGGCGCGGGTGGCGGCCTGGGTGTAGCTGACGTAGACGTTGTAGTAGCCGGCGAACGGAATCCAGGGGACCCAGGCGGCGTGAGACTCCGGGGCGCTGCCCACCTCGAGCAGGCGCTCGTCGCCGCGCTCGAAGGGCAACGTGTCCTGGGTCATCGGCGAGGGTGGTCGCCCAAAGGCGACGACGCCGTCACTGAACTGGGCGGTGGTGCCGCTCTCCGAATACCCCGGGTCGCCGTTGTCGACGATGGCGAGCTGGGTGTTGCGGTCGCGCTCGCGCATGGTGAAGACCTGGGCCCCGGCGTTGGCGAGGTAGGCGATGAGATAGGTGTTGATCGCCTCGGCGTTGACCAGGTCCTCCACGATGTCGTGGGTGTTGGGACGTTGGGTGCCCCAGTAGCCGCCGTCGGCCCAGCGGAAGCCATGGCCTTGGCTGACATAGATGGTTTTGCCGGTCAGGCTGCCGACCGCGTGGCCGGGGGCGTCGCCGGCGTGGCCGGCGGGCAGGGTCGGGCGGGTCTCGTTGGGCTTGGTGGGCACCGGCACCACCGCCGGGAGAAACTCGGCGATCGGGCGGTAGGCTTCGGTTCCGGAGCGGACCCAGATCTCGAGGCCCCGGATCGTCCCCCGGGTGGGAGCGCCGCGATGAACCCGCGGTAACAGGGCGCGCGACAGCCGCTCGAGCTGTGCCTCGCTCAGCTCAGCGAGCCGTTGCTCTGGAACCTGAAGGAAGAGCTTCGCGGCGGTCGCGTCTGCCTCGTAGCGCTCGAGGCGCGCACCGGGCAACTGAGCGGTGACCGCCCGGTCGAGCTCTGGAACACCCAGAGCCACCAAGAGACCTAGGATTGGAAACATCATGGATTCAAGAGGGGGAAGGGGTTGCGGCGCGTTGCCAGCGGCCGGTGGTGTCTTTGTCGAGGGCCGCGCGGGTGGCGCGCGGTAGGCTATTGATAAAGGCGTCGATGTTGGTGCGGCTGCCGCCGTGCACGTCGCGGTCGGAGGCGCCGTTCATCTCACAGAAGCGCTCGACCTCGCTGAGGCTAATATCCTCCGGGAAACCATAGGAGCGCAGAAAGGCCTTCCAGACCTTCGTATCATTAGAGTGCAGATCGTGGCCGAGGGTGAAGGCCACCGCCATCAGGCTGTTGACGTTGGTGCGCAGGGTGTCGCCCGCGTAGTCGTAGCGCGCCTCGGTGGCCGCGAGGTGGAGGTTGAATTCGTGGGCCGCCACCAGCCGCAGCACCTCCTCCGGGGCGTGGGCGAAGCGGCTGTTGATCTCCATCTTCCAACCCTCGGTGCCGTCCTCCAGGGTGGTCGCCGAGAAGCGCACCGGCGGGTCCTTGTCGCCACCGGCCCAAAAGCCCGCGCACCAAACCTGGGAGGCACGGTTGAGCTCGTGGATCGCCTCGTTGTAGGCGCCGGCGCCGCGGTTGCACCAGTTGGCCGCGATGACGCCGTTGATCGCCTGGGTGTGGTGGGGCGCCGCGCCCGGATCCTTCGGCTCGAAGGCCCGGCGCAGATCCTGACGCACCCGCTGGAGGTTGACGTCGAACAGGCGGTCGAAGATGTCGGCGCGGCCGTCCCCGTCGCCGTCGAGGTAGCGACGGCGCTCCATGATCTCGGTCGGGGTCACGAGGTTCTTGCCCGACCAGTCGCCGAGGCCGCGGTTGATGTCGGCCCAGGAGTGACGCCCGGCGATGCCGTTGAAGATGGCCCGCAGGCCGGCGCGGAAATCGCCGGAGGTGGTGGCGGAGTTGAAGGTGGTCATGATCTGGGCGCCCGGGAACGCCTGATGCATCTGGTGAAGGTTGTCCTTGCCGAAACAAGTCTCGATGAAGAGCAGCTGATCGGCACCGCTGGTCTCGCTGGCGTTTTCCAGGCTGTTGGGCATGTTGCGCCCGTAGCTCGAGTGGCCGGTGTAGGCGACGATGTCGACCCCCTTGGTGCCGACCTGCTCGAAGATGTTGTCGCGGCTCTTGGTGCGCAGCCGGACGACGGCATCGACCGCGTTGTCGCCGCTGCCAAGGGTGGCTCGAAAGACGCGCACGCCGCCCTCGCTGGCGTCGGTGTCCTCGGTGAAGCCGGCGGTGCGTAGGGTGCTCTCCACCGAGCTGACCCGGTAGCCGGCGCTGTCCCCGAGGACGAGATCGACGGAGATCTCACCGTCCTCCAACCACTTGGCATACGGCGGTGACACGGGCGCCACCTCGCGCAGGGTGGTTTCGATCTCAGTCCGCAGGCTCTCGGGCAGGCGGTCGCCAAAGCGCGCCAGACCAAAGGCCATCGACTCGCGCAGGGCTT
>JAUUZB010000227.1 GCA_030590185.1 Deltaproteobacteria bacterium | reverse complement strand
CTGCGGCGCAGCACCGCCGTCCTCGAGCTCCACCCCGAGAACCGCGGCGGCCGCTACTTCATTCTGGCGCCGCAAAAGGAGCTGGTCCTCATCGAGCTCACCCGCAGCTCTGTTGGTCCGGCGAGGGTTCGGCTGCCGCCCGGGCGTTACCGGATTCGCAAGCGCGAGCCGCGGCGGAGTCTGATCACCGATGTCGAGATCGCGGCGGGCGAGGTGGTGACGATCCGTGATCGCGAGATGGAGGTGGTTCCGCTCGGGCACCAGCTACAAAAGGGCGGCCAGTTGGTGATCCCATTTAGCCACGGCCCGGTGGTCACCACCGGCCTGCGTAACGGTTTGATCGAACGCATGGAGGTCACCTGGCAGGTGGCGGTGGGCTACGAGCTGGTCTGGGGGGCATTTCTGCTGCGGCCCCGGCTCACCTTTCGCACCGCTATCATCGACGCTGACTCGGCCGCGATGCCGCGCCTTCGACAGTTCGAGTACGACCTCGGTTTTGCCAGCGGGGTTCGCTTGCCGGTTGGAGATCTCCGCTTCACCATCGGCGGCGAGGTCGGTCTGGTCTTTTTCGACGATACCGTCATCAAGGACGGAGAGGCCTGGTACCGGCCACAGCCTTCGGTCTCCGGTTCGGTGCCGGTCGGTTTTCAAGGCACGGGGCTCGCGGAGATCGGTTACCCGCTCGGTCCGGTCCGGTTCAGCCTCCATGGCTTCGCCGGGGTGGCGGTCTTCAACAATGCAGATCAACAGGCCGAAGCCGCGTTTGTCGCTGGCGGTGGCCTGAGCGCTTCCTGGGTGATCGACTAGTGCGGAACCCTTCGACTCGCTTGGCTCGCTCAGGGCGAACGGATGGAGTTGGTCCATGCGCCTAGCTCGCAGCACACGGCACGGATGGAATTGGTCCATGCGCCTAGCTCGCAGCACACGGCGTGGAGGCGAGATGCGCTGGCTAGGGTGTGCCGTCGGAGCGATGGTGTTCGGTGCGGTCGGAGATGCCGCAGCCGAGCGGCCCTGGCGATGCCTGACGCCACAGTTGATCGCCACCAAACCACTGCCCGTGCGCCCGGTGTTGCCCCCCGGACTCAAGGCCGGGACCAAGGAGGTCCGCGACGCCCACCCCGGGATCCCGAACGTCGTGACCTCTGAGAATTTCGCCCTCAAGTGGGGAAGCGAAGGGGAGATCACGCCGGAGGAGGCGGGCGCCATCCTGGAGGTGTTCGAAGAGGCTTGGCGGGTGGAGGTCGAGGTCATGGAGCATCCCGCTCCCTGGGGTACCGACGCCTACCTGCTCAACCTATATATAGGTGATACCGGCCCGGAGGTGCCCTCCGCCGGAGCTGCCGAGGGCTACTACTATCTGGATGACGAGGGCTGGCCGATGATCGTCATCGCCGAGTCCTTGGCCCACGACGCCGGGCGCCTAGCGGGTACGGTGGCCGCCCACGAGCTCTACCACGCCATTCAGGACGGTACGCAGCGCTTCGCCCTCACCGACCCGGACGTCATCTGGTACCGGGAGGCCACGGCGGAGTGGATCACCGGTGAGGTCTTCGAGGACTCGCCCTATTTCGGCTCCCTGCTTTTTGGCTACGCCTTTTTGCCGCACCTCGCCCTCGACACCTACCTGCCGCCGGCCAACGGTGATCTGGAAGAGTACCACGCCTACGGCGCGTTCATCTGGCTGCGCTTCTTGAGCGAACAGGTCGCGGACTGGCGGTTGATCCGCGACACCTGGCTCGATCGCTCAGCGATCACAGATCCCTTGGAGGTGCTGGTGGCGCAGCTCGCGGCCCGTGACGTCGATGCCACCGAGTCATTTCTCGACTTTGCCGTGCACAACGCAACCTGGGACTACGCGCACCACGATCTCTTCGCGGCCAACGTCGAGCACTGGCGCGAGGTTTTGCCAGCCCAGGATCTCAGCGGGGTGGCGATCACCGAGGTCTGGGGTAGCGGCAGCTGGTTGCGCCCGCCCAACGCTACCCTGCCCGAGAGTTGGGGTGCGAACACCATCCTATTGCGTCCGGTCGCGTCCGGTAGGTTGACCGTCGAGGTCCTGCCGGACGAGGAGGGCTCCGACGGCGGCGCCGGTGAGATTCGGGCTGCGCTGGTTCGGCATCACGCAGGTGGCGCCAGCCAAGCCGTGGAGCTCAGCGATGACGGGGAATCCCTGTCGACGACCACCGTCGTCGCGGAAGAAGACCTCGCCGTCTACCTGGTGGTCACGGTGACCTCTTCGGATCGCCAGGCGGGGGAGGTGTTCGGCTATCAGTATCGGACGCAGGTCGAGACGCTGGATGGTGAGCCACTGCCCCCGCCGCCCGGTGGGTGCGCGGCGATTCTGCCGGTGAGCGGTACGGTGGGTCTGTTGATCTCGCTGTTCGGTGTGTTCTTGGCTCGGCGTCGGAAATGCGTGGCGACGGGTTGAGGGCCGCGGGCGGGCCGATTCGTGCTAAGCTTAGGGGGTGAGGGATCACGCCGTCATTTTGGTGCTGCTGGCGCTCGCCTCGGCGGCGAGCTGCCGCCACGCAACCTATCCCCACCGCGTTCCAGAGGCCCGCGTCTGCCCGGACGCGCAATCGGAGGTGGCGCGCTATCTCGCCTACCATGAGGTCGATCGCCGCTTGCGCGTCGCGCATCAGCTCTCTTATATCGAGCGCAACGACCTGGCCGAGAAGGACTTCGCCGACGTGCTAATGGTCCTGGTGCCGGCGTTGCGAGAGCTCGAGCTCAAGCGTCCGGTCATGGTCAGCCTAGATCCACAGCGCAACGACGCCGTTTGGCCCGGGGCCTCAGCTCTCACCTCGGCCCTCGGCCAACAAACCACCCCCTTCGCCATGCCCCATCACGGCCTCTACAACGTCGAGAGTGAGCGGTTGTTCTCGGCCACCTGGAAGTATCACCCGATCACCCTGGTGCACGAGATGGCCCACGCCCTGGTGGATCAGCACTTCAACATTCGCCGGCTGGTGGCCATGGCGAGCCACAACACCGACGTGCGCCTGGCGCAGCAGGCGCTGATCGAAGGGGACGCCATGCTGGTGACCATTGCGTTCCTGGAGCGCGGCTGCCAACCGCTGGCTGTTCTCGAGATGGACGCCGACAGCACGATGAAGCTGCTCGACAGGCTCGAGCTGCAATGGGTTCCGCCGGAGTCCTGGGGGCTACAGATGCGCATCCAGGAGAACGCCTTTCGCTATCTCGGCGGCCTCCAGTTCGCGCGCACCATGACGCGGCTCGGGGGTTGGGAGCAGCTCAACTCCACCTATCGCCGGATGCCCGCCTCCACCGAGCAGATCCTCCACCCCGACAAGTACCTGCAAGGAAGGGATCCCCCCATCGAGATCAGCGTGAGTATGCCGGCGTCGATCCCCGGTGACGGTTATCAGCTGGCGGAGATGGACGTGGTGGGGGAGCTGCGCATCCGGGCGCTATTGCGCAACGACGCCGAGGCCGCCGCCGGTTGGGGCGGCGACACCTATCTGCTCTTCCGCAAGCCGGGCCGCCCCGCCGCCATCATTTGGTACTCGACCTGGGACACCCAAGAGGACGCCGAGCAGTTTACCGCTGCCTACCGGCGCCTGACCGCCGACCGCCCCGAGGCCGGATTTGGTCGCGTCAAACGCCAGGGCCAGGATGTGTTGATCGTCTCCGGCCTACCCGCCGAGGTCAGCGACAACCTCTCGTCGCTGTTGAGCGTTGAGAAGCGAGCCGCCGCCCCACTCACGGACCCCAACGACTCCGCGGTTGCCATCGGGGGCCCGGCCTGTGGCGAGGGCGAAGGCGAGGGCGAGCTCAGCGTCATGACCCTCGGGAGCACCGGCTGCCGGGTAACGGTCAATGGCGAAGAAATCGGTCAGGCGCCCTTTTTCAGACGTCCGGCACCGGCCGGCGGCTGCCCGGTCGCGATCAGCTGCGCAGACGGCCGGGCCTTTGAGACGCAGCTACAACTCGAGGACCACCGGGAGACCCGGTTGATCGTACACCCCACCGATTGGAGGTAGCCCTGGTGGCGACCACGGTGATGGCATCGGTGCCGGCGAGTCTAGGCAGGCGATGAGCTCAGCTCATCCCTCGGTGAGGGAGGCGCGCGCGGATCGCTGCTTGCGGGCGGCGTTGTGAATGAACGCAAACGCTCCGAGCCTGCGAGCCACCCCGACGAGGAACCTAGGAAACAGCATGCCCAGGGTGGCGTTGAGCCGCGGCGTCCCCGGGTTGACGTGAATATCGCCAGGATTGCGCCGGATGCTCCTGATCACCGCGCGGACGACCGCGTCGGGGGTGGAGGTGCCGAGAAATGCGCCCGCGGATCCTCCGCTCTCCGCAGCAGATTGGGCGTACATGCCGACCTCGCTGATGTACCCCGGACAGATGCAGGTGACGCCGATCGGTAGGTTGTCGAGCTCGAGGGCGACGCGCAGGGAGCGGGAGAAACCGAAGACGGCGTGCTTGCTGGCGCTGTAGACCTCTCCGAATGGTGCCGGGTTGACCCCCGACATGCTGCCGATGTTGACGATCTGACCGCGCAGCCGCTCCTTCATTCCGGGCAACACCAATTGCGTCAAGCGGATCAACGCGACGACGTTTAGGTCCATCATCCCCTGCACGGCCTCGCGTGGAATATCTTCGATGTAATCAAAGATGTGGACGCCGGCGTTGTTGATTAGAACATCGACGGGGCCCATTTCGGTCTCGGTGCGCTGCACTAGCCTAACGAGGTCTTCCTCCCGGGTGACGTCGGTCGGCACGGTCAGGACGTCGCCGCCCGCGGCGCGCAACTCCTCGCCCAGGGCGTCGAGCTTCGCGACCGAGCGGGCGGCGAGCACCAGCTTGGCGCCGGCGGAGGCCAAACGCCTCGCCATGAATTCCCCCAGCCCACCGGATGCTCCGGTGAGCACGATTACCGATCCTTTGACCTTCATCACCTACCTCCGAGCCGGTGAGCGTAGCACGTTATGGCGGCAGGGGGATGGGGGGGCGGCGGGTTGGCGTCGCCGTCACTCGAAGGTGTTACGCGAACCGGATCCTCTGTGGTTCGAATCTCAGCTGACGGCACGTCGCGAATCATCACTCGGGTAGCGTTGGCGCACCGCATTGAGCAGTCCGCCTCTCGCTCGGCACGGTCACGTCCAGGGTGACTCTCACGCGTCGGTCAGTTCCTCCAAGGCGCGCGGGTGGCGGTGGAGAAGAGGAGCGGCAACCTCGAGAGCCTTCCTGAGGTGTTTTTTTGCCCGCGATGGGACGTTGGCTCGAGCAGCCCCGAGGGCGCCCGGATGGAGCTCTGCCAACGCAGCGCACAAGACAGCGGCCTGGTGCACGTCCTTGTCCGATTTTGCCCCCCGTCCCGGCCGAAGTCGCGATGCGATGAGCTTGTGAACCGCGAAACGCTCCGGCAACGGGACCCGAACGGCACAGCACCCCTCTCTCGCCGCGAGCATCGCAGTCTGGGACTCGGCCAGCAGATAGGCGAGGTAGGGCAGGCCGGTCGCGTGGGCGGACAGCTCCGGTATGGGCACGATTCGAGGGCTCTCACCGCGGCACGGCGCGAGAAGATCGACGTGGAAGCGGGAACGGCCGGGCTGCTTGAATGACGTGGACGGCCTCTTGCGGTCTAGTTCCGGAACCTCGACGAACTCGATGCCGGAGTCTCTGAGCATTTCCAAGATCCCGCCTGCGGGTGACTCCTCCAAGGCGAGCTCGGCCGGGCGCGCGACGTCGATGTCCTCGGTTGTGTAGGGCGCAGCCCTGATGCCAACGTGGTTCGAGATCACGCCGTAGGCGTGAGAGCCGATCAGCATCGCGCCGGCCGCAAACACACCGTGATTGTGGAGGCTCGCGATGGTGGCGTACGTCTTCGCGTCGACCAGGTAGAAACCCTCGCGACCCAACAAGCGCAGCGATGGCACCAACTCCTTGATTTCACGGATACGCTCTTTCAAACGCGCCGCCACAGCTTCCGCGGCGTCCGACCCGACGGGGCCCGCGACATAGCGCTCTCGCCGCTTGCCGGATCCATCGTAGTGTTGATGGGAGTAGAACCGAAAGCCGGAGGCGTTCGAGCGCACGACGACCGAGCCAGCGGTGCCCACGAACACCTCGCGCTGAGACGACGCGTAGCTCTCGAGATCTGCGTGAAGGGCCGAGAGCGGGCGCTCGTGAGGCCGGTACAAGGGTCTCGTATCCACTATAATCATCTTTTAGTGGATACAAGGGTATCCGTCAACGTTGAAAATTAGTGGATACTATGAATCACGAGCGCACGCAGATCGCCCCCTACTCCACGTTCAAATGCTGATACTTCGGCAACAGCCGGTACGCCTTCTTGAGAGCATCCCGCCGGAACGGCTCCGCCAGAACCTCCTCGCCCCCCTGAATCACCGCGTCGATGACACAAGGCTTACCCGATGCCACCGCCTCCTTCACCGCCGGGGCCACATCCTCGGCGCGCTCGACCCGCAGGCCCTTGGCGCCCATCTCTTCGGCGAGCTTGGCGAAGTCCGGGTTGGTGTCGAGGTTGCTGCCGACAAAACGGTTGGCGTAGTAGTCGATCTGATTCTTCTTCTCCGCGCCCCACTCGCCGTTGTTGGCGACCACGGCGATGATCGGGATCTCCTCGCGCACCGCGGTCATCACCTCCGACAGACCGGAGATCCCCCACGCCCCATCACCCTGGAAGGCGAAGACCGCCTT
>JAUUZB010000913.1 GCA_030590185.1 Deltaproteobacteria bacterium | reverse complement strand
GCACCTGCACGGCGAGGGGATCATCTACGCCGACCTCAAGGCCGAGAACCTGGTCTATGGTTGCCCGCAGCTCACCCTGGTCGACTTCGGTATGGCGCAACGCCTGCCGGCCGGTGCCGACCAGGTTGACGCGCTGCACTCGACACCGGCCTACGTGCCACCCGAGATGGCGGTGGATTTCGTGTCTCATTTTGCATCGGATGTCTTCCAGCTCGGTATCCTGCTCCACCAACTCTTGACCGGCCACCACCCCTTCGCTCGCGTTGATTTAACGGGGGGGGACAACCACCGGGAGGGGGAGCTGATAACCTACGCCCTGTGCAACCTGCACGGTCGACCGGCCCTCGACCACCCGGCCCTCACCAACTCGACCTTGCGGACGCTCCTGGCGCATATGCTAGAGAAGTCTGCGGAGCGACGGCCGACCGCCCTGGAGGTTGCGGCCACGCTCAGTGAGGTGACTCTTTGATGGCTGGCACATTCCCGCGGATCATCTGCACCCTCGGCACCGCCACCGATGAGGTCGAAATCCTGCGCGACATGACGAGCGCCGGCATGGGTATGGCGCGCCTCAATACCGCCCACGCCACCGTCGACGAGCTTCAGGAGCGCATCCGCTTGCTGCGCGCCGCCTCCGAAATCCCGGTGATGATTGACCTCAAGGGTCCACAGCTGCGGGTCGAGGCCACCGCCGACAAACTCGACCCGGATACGGGGGAGAGCCGGATTGTGCCCTGCCGGTACGAAATCCACGAGGGAGATCTGATCTTCGTCGGTTTCGGGACCGGGCCGGTGCGCTTCAACTACGCCTTCGGCCGCGACCTCGACGTCGGTGACGTGGTGACCTTTAACAACGGCGACATCCGCACCGTGGTCGCCGATCCCGAGGCGGAGGACATCGACCCCGTCGAGGAGGCGGTGCTCCTCGAGATCCTCGACGCCGGCGGCGGCGAGATCACGACCGAGATGGATGCCAACGTACCGGGCCGCGTGCTGCGCGTGCCCCGCCTCTCCGACCACGACCGCCGGGCCATTCGCATGGGGATTGGCACCGGGGTCGAGTGGTACGCGCTCTCCTTTGTGCGCAACCCCCAGGACCTGCGCAACCTGCACACCGCGCTGACCGATGCCCCGGACGCTGGCATCATCGCCAAGATCGAAGAACGCTCCGGCATCGAAAAACTCGAGGCCATCGCGGCCACCGCCCAGACCTACAACCGGCCCTTCGCGGTCATGGTCGCCCGTGGCGACCTGTTCGTGGAGTTACCGTTCGTGGAGCTCGCCGAGGTGCAGGAGGATCTGATCCGGCGCTGTCGCAAGCTGGGGGTCCCCAGCATCGTGGCCACCGGTCTGCTGCCCACCATGCAGACCGGCCCGCGACCGGCGCGGTCGGAGATCGGAGACATCGCCGCCGCCGTGCGCACCGGGGTGGACAGCCTCCTGCTGTCGGATGAGACCTCCAGCGGCGATCATCCGATCCTCGTCGTGCACACCCTCAACACGTTGATCACACGATACGGCGAGTGATCGGGGTTTTCCCCGACGGATCCTAACCCCGCCCCGCCTCCGCGATAGCCTCGAGGGCCTCCTGTGCGATCTCGACCACGTCGGGGTTCGCATCCCCCAACAACCCTCGCAGGGGCTCCACCGCCCCCGGCAAGCCGATCTTCCCCAACAGATCCGCCGTGTCCCCTCGCAGGGCCGCGTCCGCACCGTCGCTGCCCAGGATCTCCACCAAGACCGGCAGTTGCTCATCCAACGCCCCCGCCTCGATTTCCAGCGCCGCCTCCGCCGCCATCATCAGCCCCATCCGCTCCGACATCGCGCTCCCCCGCCAGCCGTCGACGAACGCCCCTCGCCCCGAACCCGCCACCAACCGTCGCGCCGCGTCCTCGAACCGCCCCACCGCGATCAACGAGGCGAAGACCCCCGCCGCGTACGCCGGGGTACCCCGCGCCAGTAGCTTCTCCGCCAAATCCCGCCCGCGCCAGGCACCGGTGATCGACAGCCCTTCATCGACAACGGTCAGTGGGACCGACCGGGCGCCGAAAGACTTGGCCAGCTCTGGGAAATGCTGGGCGTCGATCACCGTCGTCCGGATCGCCGGGGCCAAAAGACTCAGACCGTTTGCCTCGCCCACGATGTGGGGGCAATTGGGACAGGCGGAGGCGATGAAGACGACCAGGTCGATCGGATCAACGAGCTCGACGAGCTTCTCCTGCCACGCCTCAGTCGCCGATGAACTTGTCCCAATTTGAGACATAGCCGCGAGAAAAGGCGCAGCCTCGGGTCCCGCCGGCGCGGCCAAGTAGCGGATCGCTGACCGCTCCCCGATGTGGAGCACCAGCGCCGGCCGGGCCGGCAGCTCCGCGTCCTCCTGCTCCCGATGCACGACCACCCGGCCGCCGCCCACCTCCTCGAGTTGGGCCACGAGCGTGGCGAGCTCGTCGCTCAAGGGATGGTCCACCACGGGGTGGAGACTCAGCACCACCGGGCTCTGTTCGCTTCGCCCGACGAGGGCGGCTTCGATTTCGGATCTGTCGAGCACCTCACTCCTCCTGGTCCGCGCGCCGCAGTACATCCTGATAGACGTGGTCGAGCTGCTCCGCGATCGTCTCCCGGCCGTAGAGACCGCGGGCGTGGGCGCTGAGGCGGTCGCGATCGAAACTCTGGTGTCGATCGAGCATATCGTCGAGCGCCGCGGCGAGCGCCCCTGGGTCGCGGGACGTACAGAGAATGCCGTTGTCCGGTCCGATCACCTCCGGGATCCCACCGACCCGCGTGCCCACCACCGGCAGCCCGCAACAACCGGCCTCGAGCGCCACGCAGGGCAGGTTCTCCCACAGACTGGGAAGCACCAGAAAATCGGCACCGCGCATCCGCTCGGCGACCTTTGGCTTGGGCAACCCACCGACGAAACGCAGGCGCTCGGCCAGCCCTAGCTCCCGGGCCAACCCCTCGTAGCTCACCCGCTCGGGACCGTCTCCGACCAACTCGAGCTCCCAGTCGCGGCGCTGCTCCTGCAACCGGGCACAGGCGCGCAGCAGGCCCTCGATCCCCTTGACCGGCACCATCCCGCCCACGAACAGAATCCGGGTGCGCCGGCTGGACCTCGCCTTCACCGCCGGTCGGAATAGCTCGGTGTCGACGGCGTTCGGCACGATCTGATAGCGCGGGAACAGCCCGTAGCGGTTGATCCCATCG
>JAUUZB010000923.1 GCA_030590185.1 Deltaproteobacteria bacterium | reverse complement strand
CGATGACTACGACGCTGACTGGTACTCCCTGGCGCTGCTGGCGGGCGACCACGTCACCATCACCGGGTCGAGCGTCGGGAGCGGGAACGCGCAGATCTTCGTCTTCGGCCCACCGGCGAATCCGGAGGACGAGATCGTCCGCTCCATTTCGTTCGAGGCCGGGGTCGCGTTCACCGCCGACGTGGAGGTTGAATATTTCGTTACCGTTCAATCGCCCTTTGGCGTCGAATATAGCCTGACCCTGACGCGCACCGCGGGCGTGCCCTGCGATGACGGAGGCTCCAACGACGCACCGAGCTCCGCCACGCTGATCGAACCAAGTGGCGGGATCTTGCCGGCGGGGTGCGCCACCAACTTCCCCAGCGCCGATGACGAAGTGATCACCTGTTCCGGCGCGATGGTCATCTGCGAGCGTAGCAGCGCCGACGACGTGGACTACTACGTCATCGAGCTCAAGCCGAACTCCCTGATGACGGCGGAGCTCAGCAACTTCCCGGACGGCAACCTCAACCTGGAGCTCTACGGCCCGTTCGCCGACGACGAGGAGCTCGCCAATGACCGGCTGCTGCAACGTTCCGATGGTACCGGCCCCACCGAGATGGTCGACGCCTTCTCCCGCCCCGGGGATCGCTACCTGATCCTCGTAAAGGGACACCAGGGCGCCACCTCCGCCTACGACCTCGAGCTCATCCTCACCGGGGACGCCTGCGTCGATGACACCTACGACGCCACCACCGGCACGCCACCGGCCTTCGACGTCAGCGGCTCCAACGACGAAGCGGCCACCGCCGCCGGCCTCGACGTGGGCACCAGCGGCGACACCGTGGTGGCGCTCGGGATCTGTCCCGACGACAGCGATTGGTTCGTCATCGGCCAAGACGTTGGCGGCACCCTCGAGCCCCTCCCGGTTCTTCACCGCGTAACCATCGAGCTCACCGACGCCTCCCCTGGCCCGCTCACCGACCTCCTCCTGTACGTGGGTCGCGACGCCGGCCAGGTCGCCACCGCGGCCGCCAGCCAGACCACCAAGACCCAGAGCGCAAATCTACAGACCGACGGCGGCTTCTACTACGTGGCCATCGTTCCGGATGATGACCAGCCGAACCTGTTCAGCGACTACAACTTGTCGGTGAACGTCGAGCCGCCACCCGCCTGTGACCTCGACGATCTCGGGGACGCCGACCCGGCCAACCGCAACGACATGCCGGCCGCCGCCTTCGTGCTCGACACTCCGCCCTGGCCCGCGGCCATCGATGACCCGGTCTTCACCTATCCGCTGGACGCCAGCGGTCTGCTCTCCCTGTGCGCCTTCGACCACGATTGGTACCGGATCGACATGCCGGAGAACGCCGCGGTGGTCGTCGACATCGCCTTCGACTCCGCCGAAGCCGAAGCCGGCCTCGCGATCTACGACTACACGGTCACCAACGTCATCGACTTTACCCCGGGCGTAGCGCCGACCCTCGGTCGCTTGGACCTCGAGGCCCTCACCGGCACCGGCCACCAATCGGTGCGCGGCGAGCCGAGCCTCGGGCCGGCCTTCATCCTGGTTTACAACCGCAGCGGCTGGCCCCTGACCCACTACGAGCTGAGCGTCGATTTCACCGCCACCGGCTGTGCCGAGGACGGGCTCGGAAACAACGACGCCGCCAGCGCCACACCAATCCTAGTAACCCCATCGGCGACCCTGCCCGGCGTGGAGGACAGCCTGTTGACCAACCTCACCGTCTGCGGTCCGGTCGACGATTGGTTCCAGCTCGATCTCGGCCCCGGGGACCGCATCCGGACCAACGCCACCTATGCCCCCGTCGAGGGCAACCTCGACCTGTTCCTCTACGGGCCGACTTCGACCACCAGCAGTCTGACCGCCGCCTTTGACAGCGGCAACTCCGGCCTGTTGGCCATCGACTACACCCTGGCGGGGGACATCCTGCCGGCGACCTACCGGCTCAAAGTTGACGCCGCCGGCACCGGCGTGCACGAGAATGAGTACAACTTCGAAGTGCTGGTCAACCGCTCCTGCCTCGACGACCGCTATTCCCCCGCCACCTTCGCGAGCCCCTACCCGGTCGACCCCGGGGTCGAAGAGCTCGCCGACGGCAACATGCAGCTGTGTGACACCGAGGATTGGTTGGCCATCACCTACCCAACTGGCGGCGACGTCAGTCTCTGCATTCGCTTCGTGCACGCCGATATCGATCTCGACTTCGAGCTCTACGACCAGCTCACCGATCCGGAGACCACCACCGCCATGGCGAGCAGCCTCACCAAGCAGAACTACGAGGAGATCGTGTTCACGGCGGCGCCGGGCGTCACCTACTGGAGCCGCATCTGCCCGGACTTCCGGTCGGTCGGCACGACCCAATACGCCATGTGGATCAAGACCGACGCCAACGGCTGTCCCGATATGTGCGCCGATGAGGTGGTCAACGGTGACGAGTCGGACATCGACTGCGGCGGGAGCTGCGCGAAGTGTGCGACCGGCTTCGCCTGCAACCTCGGCAGCGACTGCGCCTCCGGCACCTGCGACACCGGCATCTGCGGCTGATCGCCTTCAGGAGAATGAAGATGGTTACACGGAATATTATTCGTTGGGCGCTCGCTGGCTCGCTTCTGTTTGTCGGCTGCAACGAGCCCATCACCGAAGGGCCGCCTCCGACCGAACCGGATCCGCCGACGGAACTGACCGCCACCGCTGGGCCTCGGCAGATCACGCTGGCCTGGACCGCGCCCGAGGGCGCCACGTCCCACACCGTCTATTGGGGCGAGGTGAGTGGGGTTACCCTTGGTAACGGCATGCCGGTGGCCATCGAGGCCGGCACCGAGTTCGTGCACGCCGACCTCGACGTTGGTGATAGCTACTTCTACATCGTCACCGCCACCAACGACGTGGGCGAGAGCGATCCCTCCGAGGAAGTGAGCGCTATCGTCGCGGCGGAGCCACTCGGGGCGCCGGCCAACCTGGCCGCCACACCCGGGGATCGCGAGGTGGCACTCACCTGGGACCCGCTGCTCAACGCCACGATCTACCGTCTCTACTCGGCGACCGCACCGGGGATCACCACCGATCTCCTACCGACCCCCGTCCCGATCTCGGCCCCGCCGATAAACTACACACACGCCGGCCTGATCAACGGCACCACCTACTATTACGCCGTGGCCGGTGAGGACAGCTT
>JAUUZB010000029.1 GCA_030590185.1 Deltaproteobacteria bacterium | reverse complement strand
GCCACGTTGGCCGAGAAGGGGGGCGACTACCAGCTCGGCAACCGTCAAAAGGGCGCGGCGAAGATCTTCGCCAAGTGTCCCGAGCAGATCAGCCGCGCCGATCTCGCGAACCTGAGACGGCTGGCGAGCAAGGACGGTGATTCGTGGGAGAGACAGGCCGCCCTCGAGGCTATCGCCAGCGCGGCGGCCAAGGATCCCCCGACCCAGGGCGCGGCAGCGGCCTTTGCTGCGCTGATGAAATCGGTTTCACCAAACGAGAACGACTCCGAGGCCCAGCGCACCTATCTCTACTTTCACGATGTCTCTCGGGAGTATGCGGGTAAGGCGCTCGCGGCTGCCAAGGGCGACCCCGCTGCCGGTGCAAAGCTCGCACCCTGGGCCCTCGCTGCGGCGCGGGACGGGGACTCGGCGCTGGCAGCGACAGAGATGCTCAGGCGCGGGGCCGCGGCGGGGGATCCCACGGCCCTCGGCGCGCTCGCCACCTACGCCGGTGAATCCTACAACGACGCCGAGGCCCGAGACCTCTCGGTCCAGATCCTCGAGGCCGCTGCTCGAGACGGGAAAGCAGGGGCGGTGACCACCGCGCTCATCGCTGCGTTCGAGGGGGCAGAGAAGAGCGACAGCGGACGGTTGCTCGAGACCCTGGGGGCTGCGGCCCAGCACCTGGCGCCAAACGATCCAAAGATGGACGGGGTGCGCGCGGCCTTGCGCCAGGGATTGACAAACGAGCTCAGATCGAGACGCCGTGGTCACGACAGCGCAGCCCTGGGCATGCGGGCCATTGCTGAGCGCCTAACCGGCGAAGACCGCCGGGCCCTGCTGCAGGATCTCGGCCCTGAGGCTGGGCACACCCTGGCCGTGGCCGCTCAGCACGTGCCACCCGCCGAGCGCGATGCCTTGCGGGCCAACCTGCGCGAGCGCCTCACCTCGAGCCAATGGAACGACCGCGGCGCGATCGCTGCCCTCGGTGGCATGGCAATGTACCTCGACAAACAGGACGTGGCCGCCCTCGGGCGAGAGGTGCGGACGGTCGGTGGGTTCGAGTCGGATAAACAGGAGGCCATGGCAGCCCTGGCCAAGGTACTCGACCTCAACCCGGACGCGGCCGTCAAGTCCGTGGCGGCTAGCGAGCTGCTCGGGGCGTCAGGCGCGGATCTCAAAGGCCCGGTGCACGACAGTCTGGTCGGGTACGCGGCCCGGGCCGGTGATGCCGAGCTCACGGCCAAGGTGCTCGACACCCTTCCCCGCTCACCGATCACCGACGCACACCTCGAGCGCGTCGCCCAAACGTATGGGCGCTTGGTGCAGGCCGAGATCAAGAACGCCGCCGAGGGCTCGAACTGGCAGATGCTCGGCAAGTTGCTCACGGCCAAGGAGATGGCCAAGGATCCAGATTACAAAGGCAAGATCGACACGGCTGCCCTCGACCGAAAAATCAACGAGCTCGCCAGCGGGCCCCTCGAGGGTGAGCTCAGCAAGACCCGGCGCGACGCGATCCGTCGCAGTACGCCGCACAACCTGGGCCGCAAGCAGGAGGAGTACCTCAAAGGTGACGCCTTCCAGCAGCGTCTCGAGCTCCTCTCCCCCGAGCAACGGCGGCAGACCGTTGAGATGGAGCTCGCCAAGCTCGACGGCATCGCGCCGGAGCGCGTGCAGGAGACCAGAGACACGATCAATGGACGCGCGGTTCAAGAGTACCCGCTCCGTGGTTTGCAGGCCCTCGATACCGACGAGCAGGTAGTAGCTCTCGAGGAGGCGTTGTTGTCGGTGACCGGGGCTACCAAGAAAAGCCTCGGGGTAACGAAAAAGATCGTCAAGGTCCTCAACGCCCTCGACCCGAACACCGCCAAGGGCAACGTGGCCAGCCGGGTGATCGAAGGCCTCACTGAGGCCCAAAAGGCGTTGCGCCGCGCCGGCAACGCCAGCGAGCTCGTCGAGACCAACAAGGCCCTGGAGCTGATCAAGGATCTGAACAAACGCGGCCAGCTCTCCGCCGTATTCGCCGGTGCCAGCTTGCTCGGGGTGGTCGCCAAGGGTGTGCCGAGGGATGGAAAGGAATGGGCGGAGTCATCCGCGGCGGTGCTCAGCGCCGCGGGCAACGCCTCCGACATCGGCAAGCTGTTCAGGGTGAGCAAGGCCACCAAGCTCGGCCGTGCCTTGAAATTCATGAAATGGGCCGGCCCGGCGGGTGATCTCATCGGCGCTGGAGCGGACGTCCACGGGAGCTGGCGTGAGTTCGATCAGGGTGACTATTTTGGCGGGAGCATGAAGGCGGTCGGCGCCGCCAGCAGCATCACCGGGGCCGTGGCTGGCGTGTGCATCCTCGCCGGGGCCTCGGGCCCGGCTGCGCCCGCTGTGTTGCTCGGCGCCACGGTGGTGGGAATCACCGCCTGGGGACTCGACGCCCTGTTTGGAAAGAGCGAAGAGCAGAGCTTCCTCGAGGGGCTCGGGGTGTGGACGGGGTAGGGCTACGCTTGCGGTTGCGCCGTTGGTGGGGACAACTACTTCTCGTCGAATTTGATGTTCGTCTTCTTGGTCTTGCCGGCGATGATCTTGATCCGGCGCGTCTCATCAACCCCGGCCTGCTCGTTGACCATCCGAACCTTGTGGCTGCCGGCCCCGAGTTGAGTCTTGTACAGCGGTGTTGAGCCGAATGGTTTGCCGTCGATCTCGACCTTCGTCCAGGGGGTTGTTTGAAGGGTCAAGAAGCCCGGCCCGGCTGGTGGCCGGGTAGTCGGCGGGGGAGGCGAACGGGAAGCGGCGGGCGTCGACCGCCGGGTTGTCGCCCTGCGTTCGCTTGGGCGTCGAGCCAGCGTCACGTTGACTTCGCGGACCTCACCGAGGTTGAGCGTCAAGAAGATCGAGGTCGACTCATAGCCTTTCTTCTCGAGACGCAACTCATGCGCTTTGCCGGCGCTGAGGGCGGAGAGCGTGGCGGGCGTCTTTGCGAGGACGCGGCCCGAGGAAATGATGGACGCGCCCGGTGGAGTACTCTTGACGATGACGATCGGCTCGGTCGGTGCGGGGGCCGGCGGGGCCACAGGCTGCGCGCGGTTCCCGGTGGGAGTTGTACCCGTGGCAATCTCCACGGCAGGTCGAGGCCCAAGGATCCCACCGCGCCAGGCGATGAGCGCCGCGACCAGGCAAACGATCGCCACCCCTGCGATCAGGATGACCGCCCGCCGCCGGTAGAATGGCTGGCCACCGTCGACTTGGACGGTAGGCTCTTCCGCGCCGAGCCAGTTCGACCAATTCTCAAACAGCGATTCTCCGGTGGGTGTCAGGTCGCGTGTCGTTTCTGCTAGTCGCTCACCGGCCGCCCGTTCGAGGAACACCTCGACGTCCTCTTTTTCCGGGCCCAAGATATCGGAGCTGAGAATCTCATCTAGCTTCACCACGACGTTGCGGCAGCGCTCGTAGCGTCGACCGCGGTCACGATCGAGCATGCGCATCACCACCGCATCGAGCTCCGGCGGTATGCTCGGATCGACAGATGAGGGCGGATGGACTGTCTTGGTGAGGACGTTCTTGAGGGTATGGATGTCGGTGTCGCCGCGGAACAACCGCCGGCCGGTGAGCAACTCCCACAGCACCACGCCCAACGAGAACTGATCGCTGCGGGCGTCGAGCTTCTGCGCCTCAACCTGCTCCGGCGACATGTAGGGGACTTTTCCCTTGACGAGGCCGGTGCGGGTGCGGGTGACACGGTTCGATGCCTGGGCGATGCCGAAGTCGACGACCTTGGTGACGCCGTCCGTGCGGACCATGATGTTGTCCAAGCCGACGTCCCGGTGAACGATGTTCTACGGGTTGCCCTCTGGATCGGTCGCCCGGTGGGCATGATCGAGGGCGGAAGCAGCATCCCGGACAATCTTGACGGCCACCGACAGGGGGATCTTGGTCTGACTATTCGCCGTCTCGTCCATCAGGCGGGCGAGGTTGATGCCGGCAATGTACTCCATGGCGATGACGTGGACGTTCTGCCAGCTTCCCACCTCGAAGATGGACACCACGTTTGGATGGTTGAGCGTCGCCGTGACCCGCGCCTCGTCGAGGAATTGCTCCTCGAAACCGTCGCGCTCGGCCAGGTCGGGTAGGAGGGTCTTGAGAATAACCAGCCGATCGAAACCGGTCGCAGCCGTTTGACGAGCCAGGAAGATCTCGCCCATACCCCCAACAGCGAGGCGGCGGATTACTTGGTATTTCCCAAAAACCAGTTGGGCTGTGCCGGCGATCTCCAACCTCCGTGGCGCCCCGCCACCCAGACGAGTCTAGCACCAGGTCTGCGGTCGACACTGAAAAAAAAAGTCGATAAAAGGGGGAAAGTACCGTGAAGAGACACGACGTACGGGTCCACCCAAGCCGCGGGACCCTGCCGCGCGAGGGGCAGCTCGCCTGGCAGCTCGCCCGGGTGGCGAGCGATCCGGTCCCGGTTGATGCCGCGGTAGAGGAGATGATCGCCAACCGCATCATCGACAACGCGGCGGTCGCGATAGCGGCGATCAACCGAGCTCCGGTCACAGTTGCCCGAGCGCAGGCCCTCGCGCACCCGCGGGAGGGCGGGGCGACGATCCTCGGCCTCGCGCCAGATCGCCGCTGCTGCGCCGAGTGGGCAGCCTGGGCCAACGGCACGGCGGTGCGCGAGCTCGACATGCACGATACTTTTCTCGCCGCTGACTACTCCCACCCGGGCGACACCATTCCGCCGTTGTTGGCCGTGGCACAGCAGCTCGGGCGTGCCGGTGGAGACCTGGCCCGCGGTATTGCGGCTGCCTACGAGATCCAGGTGGCGCTCGTGAAGGGGATCTGTCTACACGCCCACCGCGTGGATCACATCGCCCACCTCGGTCCGGCGGTGGCCGGGGGCCTAGGCGCCTTGCTCGGGCTCGAGACCGAGGTCATCTACCAGGCGATCCAACCGGCGGCCCACGTTTCGATCTCGACCCGCCAATCGCGCAAGGGCGACATCTCCAGCTGGAAGGCCTTTGCCCCGGCCCACGTTGGCAAGCTGGCGGTGGAGGCGGTCGATCGGGCGATGCGCGGCGAGCGGTCTCCATCTCCGATCTACGAAGGGGAGGACAGCATCATCGCGGCGTTGCTCGATGGGCCTGGGGCGGTCTACGAGGTGTCGCTGCCGGAGCCGGGGGAGCTGAAGTTGGCCGTTCTCGAGACCTTTACCAAGGAACATTCGGCGGAGTATCAAGCCCAGGCCTTCATCGACCTCGCCTTCGAGTTGCGCGCTCAGATCCCGGACCCCGCGGTGATCGACCGGGTGATCCTTCACACCAGCCATCACACCCACCAGGTGATCGGCAGCGGCTCGAACGATCCGCAGAAGCTGGATCCGGACGCCTCCCGGGAGACCTTGGACCACAGCCTGGCCTACATCTTCGCCGTCGCCCTCGAGGACGGAGCGTGGCACCACCTGCACAGCTACGCCCCGGAGCGGGCCCGTCGCGAGTCGACCGTGCGGTTGTGGCACAGGATCGAGACGGTCGAGGATCCCTCCTGGACAGCGCGCTACCACGCGCCCGATCCGAGCGACAAGGCGTTTGGCGGACGCGCCGAGATCCGTCTCGAGGACGGGAGCGTGGTCGAAGGTGCGCTGGCGGTGGCCAACGCCCACCCGGCAGGGGCGCGACCGATGCAACGGCCGGGTTATGTGGCGAAGCTCGAGGCCTTGACCGAGGGGTTGGTGACGCCAGAGGAGCGCCAGCGCTTTGGAGCCACGGCGCAACGCTTCGCGGCCCTCGAAGCCCATGAGGTAGCTGGGCTCAACCTCGCTGTTCGGCCTGAGCGCCTGGCCGCCGCCGAACCGAATGATCGGGGAATTTTCTAATGCCTTTCAATCCTGGGAGCGCCACGACCAAGCGTTTGGCCCTACGTGCAGGGCTCGCGTCGGGTGAGCCGCAACGTTTCATCGGCGCCATGTCGCCGCTGGTGGCAATGGAGTGCAAGCGGCTCGGCTTCGAGGGCATCTACGTCTCGGGTGCGACCCTGGCCGCGGACCTCGGTCTGCCGGACATCGGTCTGACGACGATGTCGGAGGTACTCGGGCGCAGTCACCAGATCGCTCGGGTCACGGATCTCCCGACCCTGGTCGACATCGACACCGGCTTTGGCAGCCTCCCGGCCTTGGCCCGAACGATTCGCGGCTTGGAGGATCTAGGGCTGACCGGTTGTCACCTCGAGGATCAGATCGACCCGAAACGTTGCGGTCACCTGGACGGCAAGCGGCTGGTGAGCCGTGAAGATATGGTCCGGCGGGTAGAAACGGCGGTGGCGGCGCGGCGCGACCCGAGCTTCGTCATCGTCGCGCGCACCGATGCCTATGCCCTCGAAGGCCTCGATGGCACTATTGACCGGGCCGCGGCCTGCATCGACGCCGGCGCCGATGTCATCTTCCCCGAGGCGCTCCCGGACCAGGCCACCATGGCGGCGGTGCGTAGCGCCTTGAACGTTCCCTTGCTGCTCAACGCCACCGAGTTTGGCAAGAGCGAGCTGCTGACCCACGACCAGATCCAGGCGCTTGGCTATGAGCTGGTCATCTACCCGGTGACGGCCCTGCGTTTGGCCATGAAGGCGATCAGCGACGGCCTCGTCCTGTTGCGCGATCAGGGAACGCAGGCCGGCCTTCTCGAGCGGATGCAAACTCGCCAAGAGCTCCAGGCGTTGTTGCGTTATGGTGATTACCAGGAGATCGAGTAGCACTGATGGCAGCGACCGCCATGTCCGAGGTAGCTTCGTCCTCCGCGACCCAATGGCGCGCCTCGATGTCCATCTTCGCGGGCGGAGGTGCCACCCCCGCCTGATCTTCACCGCGCGACGAGTGGGCCTTCGCCTTCGGGGCCGTTGGCGTGATGAGTGGTCTCGGCCTATAATCGTCCCGCCCACTAGCTCCGGCCGCGGGCGCACAACGTCGACCCTGGCCGATTGTGAGGAATGGAATGCCCAAGAAGTCTCTCTCATCGTTGGCGTTGGTATTGGTATTGGTGTTGGCCATCGGTACCGGCGCTTGCGGCCTCGCGCGTGAGCCCGGTCCGCTGGAGACCGACCGCGGCGCAGTCACCTACTGGCTCGTCACCGGCACCTCGGTTGGGTTTGACGCCTGCACCGACGCCGAGTCGTGGCAGAGCGACATTACGCCACCGGAATTTCCAGCCAACTCCTATCTCTTGTACCGCATCTCCGACGACGGCAACGAGGCCATCGCGCAGAGCTGCGAGACCACCCTCGCGTCGAGCTGTCACGATTCCGAGACCGGGATCGTGTTCGACGTCAGTGGCCACACCCTCACATACGTGCCTGGACCTGATTTTGTGGATGTCATGGGCTCCACCTGCGACATCGAATTGGATCAGGTCTGGGTGGTCGAAGACCAGGGCGAGATCGGGACCATGGTGGTCACCATCGCGATCTACTTGATTGGCGACGCAACGGCCTGCGCCACCTTGGATGATCAGATCATAGCCGAGTCGAGCAACGGCCTGGGCTTTGACGGCTGCACGGTTACCCTTTCGGTCGATTTGGAATTTGACCAGACCCAGGTGCCGTGAGTGGCGCCCTCCGTGGGTCGCGGGCCCGGTCGCTCCACCACGATAGGGCTAGAACGCGAGGCATCGCGCTGCGCAGATCATTCACGCTCGTTCCACAGGGCGAGCAGCGCTTGGATGTCGATCTTCCCGGATGAGATCTGCGGCAGTTGATCGAGATGGTGGATGAGCGCCGGGCGCTGCTTTGGTCGAGGATCGGACCGAGGGTCGCGGCGCCGACGTGCGGATCGAGCGGCACCGGGATCAGGTCGAGTTTGACCAGGCTGATGGACCCGATCATGGCCACGAGAGGATCCGGGACCGCGAGCACCACGACATCCCCGGGGGTCAAATTTGCTATCTCGCTAGGCCGCGGCCAAAGCTCGCGGCGGCGTTTTGGATCTGCCCGGAGTCGTAGGCTGGCTCACCGGCCCGGGCCGCGCTTGCGCCCGGGTGAAGGGCGGAGCACAGGTTCTGGGTCGGGTCGATCGCCGCCGTTGAACCTTGGCCGGCCGTAGCGGGGCAAGCCAAGCGCGGTAGCGAACCCCAGCTCGACAACGCGACGTCGTTGGACTTCCTGATCGTCACGCTCGCCGCGGTGAACCGAGCTGACAAATTGTCGCGAACCTCACGCGGCGCAGCATCAGGATTGCCATAGTGGCGATCTGGGTCTCTTCTGTTGCGGTGATTGGCTGACCTGTCGCTGGCCTCGGAATTGCATACAGCAGGATCATGTTGATCAACGATCTGATCACGCAGGCCCGCCGGCGCCGCGCCAGCGATCTGCACCTCGAGCCCAGCCTCGCCCCGGTTTTCCGCGTTGACGGCGAGTTGGAATCGAACGGCGAGCCGCTCAGCGCCAGCGATCTGACCAGCATGGCTCGCGGCATCATTGGTGAAGCCAATTGGCCGCACTTCGTGAAGCGCCGCTCCCACGATGTCACCCGCACGATCAGCGGCGCCCGTTGCCGCATCAACCTCTTCCAAACGGCCCGCGGTACAGCGTTGGCGGTGCGCCTGCTGGCGCCATTCCGAGCCAACCTGGAGACTCTCAACCTGCATCCAGACCTCGAACACTTCACACATCACCGTGCAGGGCTGGTGATCATCAGCGGCGCCACCGGCAGCGGCAAGTCAACCACCCTCGCCGCCTTGCTCGAGGCGATCAACGAACGCCAGGCGCGCCACATCCTGACGATTGAAGCGCCGATCGAATATCACCTCAAGCCACGCCGCTCGCTGATTCGTCAGCGCGAGGTTGGCCGCGATACGCCGTCTTTTGAGCAGGCGTTACTCGACGCCTTGCGAGAGGATCCGGACATCATCGTGGTCGGCGAGATGCGCAGTCCGGACACCATGCGCCTGACCCTGGCCGCCGCCGAGACCGGCCACCTCGTCTTCGCGACCCTGCACGCGGCAACGCCGATCGAAGCACTCAATCGCCTGGTGTCGTCATTCGCGCCGGACATCCAAGCCGGCGTACGCGCTCAGCTTGCCGACTGCCTGCGCGGCATCGTTTGCCAACGCCTCGTCGGACACTCGACCCTTGGCGTGCGGGTTCCTGAGTGTGAGATCCTCACCGCCAACGACGCGGTGCGCGGCATGCTCCGCAAGGGCGACGTCTTCCGCATCCAGTCCGCGATAGAGACAGGTCGCGAGGACGGCATGTGGACGTTCGCGCGTTATCGCGGCTGGATCCAGTCGCGCACGGACCTGTCAGCGGGCGCTTGGATGACGTCGACAGTCGAGGAGGAGCCCGTGCCAGAACCGGCGATGCCGGCGAGTGTTCCGGATGCGCCACAGGAGGAGGGCCAGACGGGGGCGGTGGAGATCGATAGCCTGATTGAGGAGCTGGAGAGGAGCTGAGGTGATCGAGCATCGCTCGAGCATCGTCCGAGCCCCGATAATACGGTTCCAGCGAGCTCCAACCCACAACCGCCCTCACCAACGCAACAGCGCGGCGCCTCAGCACAACCCCCCTCCGAGGGCAGCGAGCAAGAGGGTGCTGCCGGGCGGCGGTACGCGTTCCGTCCAGGCTTCGGCCAAGGCCACCAGAACCCCGCCCGCGCCGATGTTGCCGTGGCGCTCGGTGGCCATTCGTCTCCGTCGAGTTGGTTTCTTGCGCGGTGGTCCGCGCGGCCCCGGTTACTTGCGCACCAGCACCTCTTCGGTAGAGAGGTTCATGCAGACCCGGGATTGGGTCGCCAGATCCGCTGTGGTTTGGATCACCTGCAGTTCGCAGGTCAGGCCGGTGGGGCAGGTAGCATCGGAACAGCAGATGTCGACGCAGACACTCAGGCCCGCGTCGCAGAAGTTGCTCTGGCAGTCCTCGTTCACCGCGCAGGCGGCGCCGGCCTGCCGGGTGTCCTGGCCGGGCTCGTCGTTGAGACACATCGGCGCGGTCTCGCTCAGGCGCCAGGCACAGAGCGATTCGCTGGTGAAGCACATCATGCCGGTCGGGCACTCACCATCGATGAGACAGGCGTCGGCGCTGGGTGGCACGTAGACGTAGCTGGTCGGGTTCTGGTCGCCCCGCAGGGCACAGGAGAAATCGACCGGGCAGTCGCTGTCCTGACAACAGGTCTCGGTGCAGTACCGATCGCCGCCGTCATTGTCCTCGTCGGCGCAAAAGCCGTGGTCGCACTCGCCGTCGAGGCCGCAGCTGTCGCCCACCGGGATGCTGCCGACGCCGGTGCGGGTATCGGGCCAACAGCGGCCGTCCATCGAGGTCGAGGTCCAGATCAACCGGCAGACCGTTCCCGCCGCCGGGCAGTAGCCGTCGCTACCGCAATAGTCATAGCAATACTCGCGCTGACCGGGAGGCATGAACAACGTCGCGCAGAAGCCGCTGCGGCATTCGTCATCCTTGCTGCAGGCGACGCCGCCGTATTTGGTGCCGAACGGGTCGGCGGCAACATCACAGCCGTGGACGTTGGCGGCCCGCAGCAGATCCAAGGCGCAGGTCTGGTCGGCGGCGCAGCCATCGCCGAGGGGGCCGGTCTGGCTGGTGTTGCAGTAGGAGGTGCACTGGTAGGTGCCGCTGCAGGTACCGGAGGAATCGACCAGACAGGCGCACAGCAGGTCGTCCTGGCAGACGTCGGCGCCGCCCGGCCAGTTACAGGGATCCGAGACGTCGCAGTTCTCGACGGTGTAGGTGTTGCAGTCGTTGTCGTTGCCGTCGCACAACTCCGTAGCTCCGGGATAGGAGTCGATGTCGTCGTCGTTGCAGTCGCCGTCGCACTCCGACAGGCCGTCGCCATCCTGGTCGATCGGATTGCAGCCGCAGTCGAGATCGTAGCCATCGCAGTTCTCGTCGACACCGTTGCCGCAGATCTCGGTGGCTCCCGGATGGATGTCCGGATCGTCGTCGTCGCAGTCGAAGAGTGCCGGATCCAACGAGCAGACGCTGTAGGTGTCGAGGTCAATATCGAAGTCCTCGTCGATTAGGTCGTCGCAATCGTCGTCGATGCCGTTGCAGATCTCCGGTGCACCCGGGTAGACCGCGCCGTTGGTCTCATCGCAGTCGTCGCATTCGTTGGAACCGTCGAAGTCAGCGTCGATCCCGGGGTCACAGGCGCAGAGATCGATGTAGACGCAGCCCAACGCTGGCTCGCAGGAGTCCTCGGTGCACGGATCACCATCATCACAGTCGAGCGGTGGACCGCTAACGCAGGCGCCGCCGCTGCAGGTGTCGTTGACGGTGCAGAGGTCGGAGTCGTTACAGGGGGCGGTGTTGTTGCTGCTCTGACAACCCCACACCGGATCGCAGCTGTCGTCGGTGCAGATGTTGGCATCGTTGCAGACGGGCGGCACGCCGCCCCAGCAGACGCCACCGCCGCACGTATCGGCGGTGGTGCAGGCGTCGCTGTCATCGCAGGCCGCCGTGTTGTTGACGCTCTCGCAGCCGCTAGCCGAGTCGCAGTCGTCGGTGGTGCAAACTTCACCGTCATCGCAGTTGGGGGGTGGCCCGCCGACACAGGCGCCGCTGCTACAGAGATCCGCGGTGGTGCAAGCGTCGCCGTCGTTGCAGGCCAGGGTGTTGTTGGCGTTGACGCAACCGCTCGCCGGGTTGCAGCTGTCGGTGGTGCAGAGGTTGCCGTCGATGCAATTGGGTGGCGGCCCGCCGATGCACGATCCACCGCTGCAGGTGTCGGTGGTAGTGCAGGCATCGCTGTCGTTGCATGGGTCGGTGTTGTCGACGTTGATGCAGCCGGTGGCGGGGTTGCAGCTGTCAGTGGTGCAGATTTCGGTGTCGTCGCAGTTCGGTGGCACGCCGCCGACGCAGCCGCCGGCGTTGCAGGTGTCGCTCGTGGTGCAGGCGTCAGCGTCGTCGCAGGAGTCACTGTTGTCGAGGTTGACGCAGCCGATCGCCGATTCACAACTATCGTCGGTACAGATTTCGCCGTCGTTGCAATTGGGCGGCGCACCACCGACGCAGGAGCCGCCAGTACAAACATCAGCGGTGCTACAGGCATCGCCGTCGCTGCACGGTGCGGTGTTGTTGGTGTTGACACAGCCGCTGGCCGAATCACAGCTATCGTCGGTGCAGACGTTGGCGTCCGCGCAATTGGGGGGTGCGCCGCCGACGCAGGCGCCGCCGCTGCAGGTGTCGTTGGTGGTGCAGGCGTCGCTGT
>JAUUZB010000178.1 GCA_030590185.1 Deltaproteobacteria bacterium | reverse complement strand
GGGGTGAGGTAGCCGTTTAGGGAGATCTGCACCCGGCCGTCGGCGTTCCTGCCCACTCGGTACTTCTCTTGGACGGTGACGGCGATCGGGGCGTCAACAGCCGGCTCGAGATAATCGCTCAGGTAGGTCGACAACAGAATGCGGCTGGCGGTGTCGATCTCGACGATCTGGACGCCGTGGGTGGTACGCGCCCCGGCGGGCTCAGACCACCGCACCACGCAGGTGGCTCGTATCCAACAACCGATCGGCAGCTGGAAGCTCAGGGTCAGACCGTTGCCCACCTCAAAGGGCGCGCCGGTCGTGCTCAGTTGCATGCCGTTGAGGCTGATGTTGGTGACCTCGGCGTTGGTGGCCGAGTCCTCCAGATCGACCTCGATCGGTTCCGGCAGGTCGTAGCGCGCCTCCCGGCGTCGACCCATGGAGGGGGCTAACCCATCGACCGAGCCGTCACCTCGGTTAGGGTCGCTTGGCGTGATTCTTGAAACAGAAGTCTGCAGGATGTTGAGCATGGTTCCCTCGTCACGAGTCTTATGCAGGATCTGCGCCATGCCCCCTTGGACCACGAGGCCAATAAGCGGAACGATTCTCGGCCATCAGAGGCCAGAGGATCGGTTCGGGCCGATCTCGCGTCGGGCCCGGCGTGTTCTGGACGCGTCTTCGGGTCGATTCGATCCGTCGGCACCACCGCTCTGGCCCGGCACGCGTGGAATTCCCGCATTTTGGGACAAACGCAGCGTGGTTCCCACGCGTTCGCAGCCGACCATGTCGTTTCAGTCGTACTGGCAACAGCAACAGCAACCGTAAAGGAGAGGAAAGTGGCACAGGCAGTGGCATTGACACCGGAGGAGGGGCCGGCTTTGGCCAAGAAGATCTTCATCATCGACGACTCGCCGACCGTCCGCATGGCGGCCAGGTTGGCGCTCGAGCGCGCCGGCTTCGAGGTGATCGAAGAGGACAACCCGGTGGTCGTGTCGTTGCGGGTGGGACGAGAAAAACCAGATCTCGTGCTGCTCGACGTGCAGATGCCGCTCCTCCAGGGCGACCGGGTGGCCAAGCTCCTGCAGCCCAGCAAACGGGCGACGAAGATCATCCTCTACTCGACCCTGCCGGAGGCGGAGCTCAGCAGGATGGTCACGGAGACCGGCGTCCACGGCTACATTCACAAGACCAACGACCCCAGCGGACTCGCCGCGCAGGTCCGCCGTATCCTCGAAGAGTAGGACCAGGCCACCCTCCTGAACGCCGAGCGGTCTGGGCACGACAGTGCATTGGTCGGATTTGGTATGTTCACGGAGGGGGCAAAGATGGTAGATTTCCCGCCGCACGCAGGGCGGGGCGCTCCGCAGCTATGCTAATCTACCCTCGGCTCGATCCCCTCGAGGCGAGCAGGAGCCAGAATCATGCTATTCGATCGACTCGGCGCCGATTGGAGAGTCTATAAGGACACCTTGTCGCAGCTTCATGCGCTGGTGGTCGATGACGAGCCCGTCATTACCACCGTGCTCGAGGATCTCCTCGGCGATGAGGGCTTCGCTGTCGACGCCGCCTTTGACGCCGAGGCGGGTTGGCGGCTGATCAAGTCCAATGCGTACGATCTGTTGGTCACGGACAAGAACCTCCCCGGGATGTCCGGCCTCGACCTCATCGCCCTGATTCGCCAGGAGAACCTCGATCTGCCCACCGTCATGATCACCGGGTATGCATCGGCGGAGAGTGTTTCCGAGGCGTTGAAGCATGGGGCGGCCGATTACATTCAAAAGCCCTTCCCGGATATTCGCCACGTCGTGCGCCGTCTCAAGTCAGTGGTCGACCAGCGGGTCGCTGACAAGTTCTACTCCCGAATCGCGAGTGATCTCACCACAGCCATGGCCACGACAGGGGAGGACAAGGATCAAATTCAGGAGCTCGCCCGGGAGCTGTTCGCGTTCAAGAAGCGGCTCTCAGAGCGTCCCTCGGTTTTGCTCGTGGAGCCAGGCGATGCGGAGCTCACCATGGCGTCCGCGGCGCTAAACTCGTGCGGGATCACCGCGGAGCTGTGTCGCAACCTCGATGAAGCCGCGGAGCGCCTGTCCAAACCCGGGGGACCTCTCACCGCGGTGATCAATCTCCACCTGCCCAAGGCGACTGACTTCGTGGCGGAGGCGCGGCGCTGGGATCCTCTCCTCGAGGTCCTGATCACGAGTGCCAAGGCGGACCTCGGTCTTTCGCTCAAGGCCCTCGCGGCTGGCGCTGTCGACTTCGTCAACCGTTCGGCAGAAGGCATGGACGTGTGGAAGGTGCGCGTCAGCCGGTTGGTCGACCGGGCGCGGCGCCAGCGCCTCCAGGTCCATTTGATCACCAGCTTGTATCGACGGGTGAAGCAACAGAACCATCCGGTCGCACAAACGCTCCTCGAAACCCTGACCCCCCAGCAGCGCAGCTATCTCGAGATGGCGACCGAGCCGCCTCCGGAGCTCCCGATCGAGATCGAGATTGATCTCTCAGATCTCCTCGAGGAGGTCGATGAGGCTGCGGCTCAGCCCTCCGGATCGGATCGGCGCTCGCAACCACGGGTCCCAGCGGATCTCCGCGTCCGGTTCCAGCCCCTCGATCCCCAGGACGGCCAAACCCTGGACATCTCGGAGGGCGGGATGTTTGTCATCTCCGACCAAACATTGAAGGTGGGAAGCCGGGTGCGGGTCGAGATCTTCGACCCCAATGGGTCACTCGTTCAGCCGGTTATCGCCGAGGGGGAGATCGTTCGGCACGTGATGGTGGCGCCCGATCCCAGCGTCAAGACGGGGTTTGGCGTGCGGATCCTCGGAGATGATCAGGGCGACTATGAGGATCTGGTTAGTCAGCTGAGGCGAGCCAACCAGCCCGACGCTGGGGTCTGAACGTTGGACCGCGCGCCGACGACGCCCGCTCCACAGCAGTAGGAGCACGACTAACCCGCCACAGCCCCATAGAGCGCCCGGGCTCGCTTCGTCCAAGGTATCGAAACCCGTGCCTCGTGATTCGACAACACCCCGAGCACCTTCACCGTCGTACCCTCAGGCCCGACGACCAACTCCGGCGGCATGAACACCTCCATCCGCTGGCATTCCGGACACGGCATCGCAACGATCCACGGGGCGAGCGGCAGGGGTCTGGACTCAGCGCTCGTTAGATAGCACCGGCCTACCTTCAAGAGACTCGGTGACGACCTCGTCTCCACCACGAAGTGACTCTCAGATGAGCCTCGGAGGTGGCGGATCTCATAGACGTACCCGCCGTCCGGGTCGTCTTCCTCCGGCGTATCCTCGATCGACGTCACCCGGATGAGGTCGAGCTCAGCGAACGGCGATAGACACTCGAGGAATGTTTCGAGCGCCGCCCGGAGCTCCGGCTCCGCCGCCTCGCACTGTGCCTCCGTGATTTGCTGGCGTGGATGGGCGATCTTCTCGTTGCGGAACGCCACCGCCTCGAACAGACGGGCGCGCAGCTTCGCCCTTGGTTTGGAGTCGACGCCGATGCCTCGGATCCCCTGTTGGAACACCGGACTGCCAGCCGAACAGGTCATCGCCACCGCGGTGAGCTCGAAGGCGAGCTCGACCCATCTGCCCATGCTGATGTGGCCCTTGAGCCTGCCGAGCAGCTTTCCGAGCCGACCCAGCGTCTCCGCATCCCCATGGGCGCGGATCTCGCTGAGACTGACGCAGACGAGGAACTGGCTGTAAGTTTCGATACCGTTGAGGATGGCGCGGACGCGCAGGGAAGAGGTTGTTTGGGTATCGATGAGCCGAATCGGCGCCGCGAGCGGGAACGGCAACGCGTCCAGAGACTCCGCTTGGCCCTCTACGGGCTGAGCCTCGAGCAACCGCGTCACCACGACGTCGAGCGCTCGCTCCCCGTGCTCCGTGAGCTCGTCGGGGAGGACGTGAGCGGAGCGGAGCACACGCTGTAGAACGTCCCGTGTCTCCACGGGCACCGCTCGCTCCTCCCACGCCGCTCTGATCTCTCGCTCCTTGTGCTCCGCCTCATCTCCTCCACCCTTGGCGAGCGCCAGCAGCACGTATCGATCACGCCAGACCCCGTAGGTGTCGATGTGCGCCATGTTGATCCGAACCGTTTCCCGTAACTCGCGCAACCACCCATCCCAACCGTCGCGACCCAGGTGCTCGAGCACGTCCCGCTCGTTCGCCAACTCAAAGGCGATCAGGGGCCCCGGCTGGTCGGCACCGAGGACCTTGCGGAGCAGAGTCTCCGCCTCCAACGCCCGCTGCACCACGAAGCCAGGTGTCGTTCGTTCGCCATCGAGACCCACGGCCTGATGCCACAACTCGACCCTGTTGCCGCCGGCCTCCTTTGCCGAATAGAGGGCCTGATCGGCGCGCTCTACAACTCGCGTCCAAGCGAGTTTCTCCTCGGTCTCGGCGGGCACCTCGGTGACGCCGAGGCTGATCGACACGGGTATCCGCTCACCGTTGAAGCGAAACTCGTGGTGTTCGACCAACCCCCGCAGTTTCTCGCTGACCTTCATCACTCCCTTCCCCTCGAGGTCAGGAAAAATGATGGCAAACTCGTCTCCGCCGTATCGTGCGAGAGCGTCCTCGCGGCGCAAATTCTTGGCGATCAGGTGCGCCATCGTCCGGAGGATTCCGTCGCCGGCCACGTGACCGTAGCTATCATTCACCTCCTTGAAGTGGTCGACGTCGAACATCACGAGCGACAAGGCGTGGCCGTGGCGCAGGGCCTGGTTGACCTCCCGTTCGATGGTCGCCTCGAAGAAACGCTTATTGTACGCCTGGGTCAGGCCGTCGATTGTCGTGAGGCGGTGAACCTCTTCGCGGTACTTCGCTTCGCTGTTGAGCGGTGAAAGATACTTGAAGATGTGTGTGCCGATCTGAATCAGGTCACCATCACACAACTCGACCTCTCGCGTCTGCTCGTCGTTCACGAGCAGACCGTTGGTCGAGCCGAGGTCGGCCACCCGTACCCGGTCTTGCACCCGTACGAATTTTGCGTGCTGGCGAGAAACGCTGGTGTGATCGATTCTCAGGTCGGTCCCGGCAGCCCGCCCAATGACAAACTCGGGTTGCTCCAGGCTGTACCGACGACCGATGTTCTCGCCATAGAAGACCACCAGACACGGCGGCCCGTCAGGGGCAGATTTGGTTGAGATGTTCTCGAGGACGCTGCTGGCCTCATCGTCACTGTCGGGGCGCCAAGGCGTCGTTTTTTCGTTTTCCGCCATTTGAGGCCTCCAACCCGCTCGCCTGCGCCCGGCTTCGCGTGTTCCCCGGTGTCCTTGGCGCGTAGTTCGACGCTGTAATAGCTGACTACGAGGAACGGCGCCATGAGCGAGCCTACGCGGTCTCCAGCAACCCCCAATCCCCCAGGGTCGACAGACAGTCTCCGAGGGCGCGGCGTGCCAGCGATGCAATCTGGGTGGGATCCTCGATGCGGACACCGTTTCGCTCGAGGATGAGCTCGCCGTTCACGGTTGCCCGCACCAGGGCGGCGATGACGGCCTCATCGTCGGCCTCGTCGCACAGCGCTCGCAGGGTTCGATGGGCAAAGGCGTCGAGGGAGACCGTGTCGTGACAGGGCGCGGTGAGGGTGCCGCTCGACATCGACTCCAGTCTCGCCAGGCGGTGGGGCTGTTTGTTCGCCGGCGGGCACTCAGCCGTGATGCCCAGGCGGAGCTCGACACCTCCGATCCGGTGCAGCTCGAGCAGATTGGTGCAGAGGCTATCGCGCTGCTGGACGCTGGCCGGCACTTCGTTGTGGCGTTGCCCCAAGAGCGCCAGCCCTTTGTCAATGGCCTGACCGACCACCATGTCACGAGGGTAGCGACTGCTGAGCACCACGAGCACCGCTTTGGTGAGAGGATCGTCTGTGTTGAGTTGCACGCCGTCGGCGCCGACAAACTCCTCGCGTACCCCGGGGTGAAACACGGGGGCTGGGTTGCGTGCGCTCAAGCTCGAGACAGCCTGGAACGAACGAACGTGCTTGGGCTCCGGGGGCGAAACCACGGCTGCGTCGTCACGGCACAGAACGAGCTCACGACGGTGCGTCGCCATCAAACCGTCGAGGGCATCATCGATGCTGAGCAGGCCGTCGTCGGTCTGCTCGAGTCGCCTGCGCAGCTCTAGCCGCTGGCGTTGAATCGGCTGGCGGTGACGAATCGAAGCATCGGTAATGTAGCGCAGCCCCCGTGCCTCGATGTCGCGGATGTGCTCGCTGAATGACGGAGGGATGGTATACTCGATATAGCGGAGCGTGATCTCTGCGTCGCTGGCGTCGGCAATCTGCCGCAGCTCACCGGCCACCAGGTTCCAATAGTGGTCGGTTTCGTTGGCGATGATCGCGTGCAGGGCCGCGGCTTTGCTGCGTATCTGGGCGATGTCTGGATCGGTCGCGACTAGTTGAGCGACCGCCAGCTGAAGCCAGGCACCGCTGGCCACGTCGGCGGTGAGATAGAGCACGCCGGTGGGGGAGAGGACCTCCCGGCAGAAGCAGGGGAGCGCTTTGCGACGATCGGTGTCGAGCCTGCTGTACAGATCGTGAGCGATGACGTAGTCGAATGGCCCCCCGAACCCATCGACGCCGACCTCAGAAAAATCAGCGATCTCCAGGCGGAGATTCTCGAGTCCCAACCCCTCGGCGGCAACGCGGGCGTGCCCGATGGCGACCGCATCATGGTCGACACCGACGAAGGAGCTGCGCGGGTGGTAGTAGGCGAGCGCCAGGAGGTTGTGCGCCGCCCCGCACCCGACGTCGAGCAGGCGCAGCGGGTCCCCGTTCGGAAGGGGACCGCCGTTGAGCCACGACGCCAGGGCCAACCGTTGTGGCTTGCTGGCCGGAACGATGGTCAAGGGGCAACGATGACGTTGATTTGGGAGGGGACCGCGTTGACGCCGGCGGGCATGTTGGCGCTCACGCCGTTGTGCGCCATCACGGAGGTTTGGTGGACCACCGGCGCACCCGCCACCATCACGGTCGCGGATCCCAACAGCGGAGCGCACTGGCCCATGATCATGCCCGAGACCAACCCCATGGCGACACCGGCCTCATCTCCACTGGTCGTCGGTATCTTTGACGCCATGGTGAAGGCGTCCATCTGGAAGAACT
>JAUUZB010001015.1 GCA_030590185.1 Deltaproteobacteria bacterium | reverse complement strand
GCGGCGGCGGTGGCGGCCGGCGCCCGGGCCTTGATGGTGGACGAGCGGGGCGAAGCCAACCTCCGGGATCTCGACACGCCGCGCCTGGTGGTCGACGACACTCTGCGCGCCCTCGGCGAGATCGCCGGTTGGGTTCGGCGGGAGATCGACAAGCCGGTGGTGGCGATCACCGGTTCCAACGGCAAGACGACCACCAAGGAGATGTGCGCTGCGGCGCTCATCGAGCGCGGCCCGGTGCATCGAACCGCCGGCAATCTGAACAATCTGATCGGCATGCCCCTGACCCTGTTGAGCTGGCCGGACGACGCCTGGGCCGGGGGTATCGAGATGGGCATGAACGCGCCCGGTGAGATCGCGCGGTTGGCCGCGATCGCCCAGCCGGACGTCGGGCTGATCACCAATGTGGCCGCCGCCCACCTCGAGGGTCTCGGGAGCGTCGGCGCGGTCGGCCGCGCCAAGGGGGAGCTGTTCGCTGGACTGTCGGTTGAGGCCTGCGCTTGCGTCAACGCCGATGATCCGCGGGTGGTCCAGCAGAGCGAGCGGCTCGGAGCGCAGCGTCGCTTGACCTTTGGCCACGCGGCCGGCTGTGACGTACGCATCCTCGGGCACCGCACCAACGTCAAGGGTGACGGGATCGAGGTCCAGCTCGAGGTCAGCGGCCAACCCCTAGAGGTCCGCCTGCCGTTGGTCGGCGGTCACAACGCCACCAACGTCGCCGCGGCGATGACCGTCGCCCTGGCCATGGGGGTCGGCCTCGAGGCGGCGGCGGCGGCGCTGGCCGAGGTTCGCGTGCCCGGCGGGCGGATGCGCGTACGCCGGGGGCTAACCCTCGAGGCGGGTGTCCAAGTCCATCTGGTCGACGACAGCTACAACGCCAACCCACCCTCGATGGCCGCCGCCTTTGCGGCCCAGGCCGATCTCGCCGGCGCCGCCCGGCGGATCGCGGTGCTCGGCGACATGCTCGAGCTCGGACCGAGCGCAGCGGATCTGCACCGGCAGGTGGGCGAGGCCGCCGCGCGCGCCGGTGTCAGCCGGGTCCTCGCCTTCGGTGAGCACGCCGCGTCGACCGCCCGCGGCGCGCGTGGGGCCGGCGCCGAGGCCAGCGCTCACAACGAGCTCGAGGTGTTGCTCGATGAGCTCGATCGGAATCTCCGGGCTGGCGACTGGATCGTGATCAAGGGCTCCCGGGGCAGCCGCATGGAGCGCGTGGTTGAGCACCTCGAGGCCCGAGCCCTCACGGATGGGGTGCACTGATGCTGTACCACCTCTTCATCGCCTTCGCGGATCAGCTCGGTCCCCTGCGGGTGTTTCACTATCCCTCCTTCCGGATCCCGGCGGCGGCCCTCACCACCCTGGTGCTGACCCTGTGGCTCTTCCCGTCCTTCATCGAACGCCTGCGCAGCCTTCAGCGCGGGGTGAGCAACGTGCGGGAGGACACCCCGGAGCAACATCAGCAGAAGGCCGGCACCCCGACCATGGGTGGCGTGTTCATCCTGCTGGCGGTGACCGTCGCGACCCTGTTGTGGGTCGACCTGCGCAACATCTTCGTCTGGGCGGTGCTCGCGGTGATGCTCGGTTTTGGCGCCATCGGGTTCGTCGACGACTACCGCAAGGTCAAGAAGAAGGACTCCAAGGGGCTCTCCGGGCGCTTCAAGCTCCTCTGGCAACTGGCGGTCCTCGCCGGGGTCATCGGCCTGCTGCTCGCCGCCCAACACGGAGTGTTCGGCACGCCCTTCGTCCTCGACACCACCCTGTCGGTGCCCTTCGTGGCGGTGCGCTGGTTCAACCCGGACATCGGTTGGCTCTACATCCCGTTCGCGATCCTGGTGGTGATGGGGACGTCCCACGCGGTCAACCTGACCGACGGCCTCGATGGTCTCGCCATCGGCCCGACCGTGGTCAGCTCGGTGACCTTCATGATCCTGGCCTACATCGGTGGTCTGGTGTTGACCTTCAAGTCGGGTGGCGTGTGGGTCGACTTCAATGTCGCCTCCTATCTGAACTTCCCGCACATCGACGGGATCTCCGAGGTTGCGATCCTGTGCGCAGCCATGGCCGGCGCCGGCATTGGTTTTCTCTGGTTCAACACCTTCCCGGCCACGGTCTTCATGGGGGACGTCGGCGCCCTCGCCCTCGGCGGCGCCCTCGGCACCATCGCGGTTTTCACCAAGAATGAGTTCCTGAGCGCCATCATCCACGGCGTCTTCCTGGTCGAGACCCTGAGCGTGATGATCCAGGTGGCGAGCTTCAAGCTCCTTGGCAAGCGTGTCTTCAAGATGGCGCCGATCCACCACCACTTCGAGCTCAAGGGCTGGGCGGAACCAAAGATCATCGTTCGTTTTTGGATCGCGGCGATCATGCTGGCCCTGGTGGGCCTGGTGACTCTGAAACTGAGATGACGAACCTCCCTGACAACGGGACGCTGGCGCGTCTCGACGACCTGCTCGCCGCCCCGGCCGGCCGCGCCATCGGGGTCCTGGGCCTCGGGGTCGTGGGCCGCGCCATGGCCGCCAACCTGGCGCGGCGCGGGGCTCGGGTGGTGGCGGCTGATCTGCGCGCCTCGGCTAAGATCGATGATCTGCACAGCCTTGGGGTCGAGGTGCGCCTCGGCCCAACCGACGCGGGCACCTTCCGCGAGGTCGAAGCCCTCGCCCTCTCCCCTGGCGTCCACCCGGCGCAACCCACGGTGCAGGCGGTCGTCGATCGGGGTGCGCCGATCTTCGGCGAGCTCGAGTTGTGCGGCGCGCTGCCGGCTCGGGTAGTGGCGATCACCGGCACCAACGGCAAGAGCACCACCACCGCGTTGATCGGCGCCCTGCTCGCGGGCTGCGGGCAGCGCACCTTCGTGGGCGGCAACCTCGGAGATCCAGTGATCGCCTGGCTCGACCGGGAGGAGCCGGCCGACGTCGCCGTGCTCGAGTTGTCGAGCTACCAGCTCGAGACCGCCT
>JAUUZB010001147.1 GCA_030590185.1 Deltaproteobacteria bacterium | reverse complement strand
GCGACAAGCTCAAGGTTGCGGTGGTGGAGATCAACCGCGACAAGCGGCGCATCGCCCTGTCGGTTCGCGCCCTGAGCGACGACACCGGGGACTATAAGCAATATCAGCTCGAGCAGGCCGAGGAAGAGAAACACTTTGGCAACGCCCTCGGCGTGGCCCTGGCCGAGAAGTTGGCGGCGGATGAGGCTGCGAAGAGCTCGGACGGGGACGATCAGGACTAGACCATCAGGCTGAGGGCTGGGTTTGGCATGGGCCGCCTCGGCTAAGAGGTGGCCACCCGTCAGCAAGACGCGGTGCGGCATCTTTTCCTGGCAGGTCGGCTAACCCCGGTCTTCTCCAAGCGCTAGACTAGGGGAGCCCAGACGGAGAGCTGCCCCTGATGTCACCTCGCGCCTATCTCTGGCCCCTACTGATTCTCAGTCTGCTGGGGTCGCTCGGTTGCGGCGAGTTGTTTCCGGGTCAGGTGGCCGATGGCGTCTCCCGGCTGACCATCCGCAACCTCGGCGCGATGCTGAGCTTGGTGAGCGCCGACACCGCCTGTGGGTTCGAGAGTCCCGAGGTCCTCGCGAATCCGGTCATCGAGGGTGAGGTCGGTGGCGTCGGGCAGGTTACCTGGCAGGTGGAGGACTGTTCCATTCGCATCAACGACGCCGAGGTGTCGACCGATTGCAACGGCACGATCACCTCCGCGGACGGGGCGTTCACGATCACCGCCGAGCAGACGATCGTGGGCCGGATCACGGGCGACCCGGAGAACCCGGTGGCGCCGAATGCCAATGACGCGGCGGAGATTCGGATCATCAAAGCCGCGCCGGTCGAGTTTCGCGTCGAGAGCTCGATCAGCCCCAACGTCATGACCATGCATGACGGTAGCCTCTCCGCCACGGTCACGCCGAAGCTCGCGGCGTCGCTGTCGCTCGGGGTTTGCTCGGTGGTGACCCCGATCGCGAGCTTCACCGAGGTGATCTACGCGGAGTCGTCGGTGTCGGTGGAATCCCCGTCCCTCGACTTCACCGTCACGGTGGGCGGCTCGGACCTCTGGGCGCAGAACGGCGCCGACGACGGCACCGTCAACACCGTCGGCGGCACCATCATCGTGTACGACGGCGAGCGTCAGGTCCCGGGGGATGACGACGGGCTCGACCCCGACTACGACACCGCGGTGTTTGACGGCGGCTACGCCTGCACCGAGGACATGGCCTGGCCGGTGAGCTTCGACTGTGACCTGACCCAGGCGCTTGGCGAGGGTGCCGCCAGCTTGACCATGCAAACCCTCGCCGGGGTGGTGAGCGCCGTGGTGGCGGACACCGCCTGTGGGTTTGACAGCGCCGCGGTGCTCGACGCGCCGGAGCTCACCGGTACCCTCGGTGACCGGGGCGGCTCGGTGACCTATCGAGTGGGCGCCTGCCTGCTCGACTTTCCAGAGCCGACCGTGATCTCCACTGATTGTAACGACGTCGACACCTGGATCCAAGGCAGCGCGCTGGTCAGCGGCACGATGGTGATCGAAGGGATCCGCAGCGGTGATCCCGTAGAGCCGATCGTACCGACCACGCCGGAACCCGCGACCATCACGGTCAACACCGTGCTCACCGATTTGACGGTCGGCACCTCAGACGGCGATCAGTCCCTGACCGTCTTCTCCGGCAACCTCTCCGGTGCCGTGCAGCCGAGCACGGCCATCGATCTAGTCACCGGTGCTTGCTCCAAACAGACGCCGAACGCCGAGCTCAGCTCCGTGGTTTGGGAGGCGGCGGATCTACGCCTCAACTCCGGCACCACCACCTTTGATCTCGAGGTCAGCGACTCGACCCTACGCGCGATCAATGGGCGCCTGGAGCGGGAGCAGAATTTCCTCGAGGGCGTGATGACCGTGGACGGGGTGGAAATTGCGTTGGTCGGCCTCGAGCTGAACCCCGCCTTCGATCCCATCGCCTTTGCCGAAGGCTATTTGTGCGACGCTGATTTGGTCGAGCCCCTCACCGCCGGGGAGTGCGACTTCTCGACGACCCTAGCCGCGGGCGCGGCGCGCCTCTTGATCAAAAACTTCGGTTGGGTCGTCAAGGCCACCGACGGCGACCCTACCTGCGGCTTCTCCAGCATCGACGGCATCGTGCCGGCGGGCGTCACCGGCGAGGAGGGCGACCTGGTCGAAGCGGTCTGGACCATCGATGCGTGCGTCATCGGCGGCGGCTCGCCCTTTATGATCGACCTGGATTGTATCGGGTACGAAACCTGGATCCACGGCAGCTTCACGGTCAGCGCGGCGAAGATCGTCACCGGCGCCCTGGCCATAGGCTATCCACCCATCCAACCCCAGGACCGCACCTCGGCCCGGCTCGAGTTCTTCGACGTCGCCTTCGACGAGTTTGCGGTGATCGGTTACCCGGAGGGCAGCGTCGACCCGGCGGCGAGCATGGTGATCCACAGCGCCACCCTCTCCGCGGTCAACGAGCCGATCACCGCCGAAGCGGCCGACACCCCGGGTGCCTATTTCATCGCCGTGCCGATCGCCAAGTTCGAGAACGTCCGCATCGTGGACGCCGACGTCACCCTCCACGTCGATGGCAAGCAGTTCAACCTGACCATCAACGG
>JAUUZB010000711.1 GCA_030590185.1 Deltaproteobacteria bacterium | reverse complement strand
GTGGGTCGCTCCGTGTGGATGGTCGAATTCAGGTAGCGAGGCAGCGCCCAGCGGATCTGCTCGCCAACTAGCTCCCCGCTCGCGCGCCCCCGTTCCTCAGGGGAACCCTCGAGCCGCATGACCCAGACGCCGCCCGTCTCGAACAGCTCGCCGTTGGGGACGCTCCGCGCAACAAAGGCAGGAGGGCCACACCCGTTCGCAGACAAGAGACTCGCGAGTAAGAGCGCAAAGCCAAACGTGTCGTACCTCACACCTGGTTATCGGTGGCCGAGCTAAAATCCGGACGGTGCCTGGCCGCCGGGCGGGTTGGTCAATTGCACCCGCCCGCCCCGTCGCAGGTGCTACCCGGGCAGTCGCCGTAGTAATCCTCACCGTCCGGCACGACGGTGGTGTAGGTTGGCCCGGTTGTGCCCGTACAGGTCCCAACGTCCGGCACCATGCAGATCGGTCGCGCATAGGGTCCGGCCGCCTCCTGTCCCTGTCCCGAGGTGGAGCATTCGTCGAACCGCGCCAAACAGCTACCGCCACCGTCGCATCTGCCATCCACGTCGGCGCGGTAGTAGCAACGCGCCGCGCCGCCACCGTCGTCCAGGATACCAAAGAAGAACGGACCACCATCGCCCCCCGCGTCGTTGCAGGTTTGCGCTGGACACTCATTGCTGAAATCCACGTCGCTGGTGCAGTCCCACGCGGCCGTGAAGGTCCCAGTACAGGTGCCGGCCTCCGGTTGGCAGCAGAACGGTCGCACCGCGGCCATGGTGCCGAGGGTCGAACAGGTCCCACAGGATGCAGCCTTGGTCTGGCAGGCACCGGTGCCCGCGTCGCAGCTGTCGCCGTAGGTGTCGCCGCAGTAGTAGCAGTCCCCCGACGCGTCCTCCGGGAAGAAGCCAAAGTGGAAGGGCTCGGTCATATCCAAAATGTCGGAGCAGAGTCCGATCGGGGTCGCGTCGCTGCGTACACCCAGGGAGCAGTCGAGGCTGCTCAGGGCCGGCGGGCAATTCAACACGCCGTCGAGTGAGATACTCGGCTCGCCTATCTCCTGGCCGTTGGCCGGATCGGTGTCGTTGTGGTCACAGCGGCAGTCATCGTCGTAGGCGGTGCGGCAGTCCTCCACCGCGCCCGGGTTGACGTTCTCATCGTTGTCGTCGCAATCGACCGCGTCGTCCGTGTCCCAGGGGGTCGTGCCGTTTACCGGCGGCGTACAACAGGCCGGCACGTCGGCGCACAGCTCGGGCCGGCAGGTGCCACAGAAGGTGAAGCCGTCGCGGTCCGCGTCGTGGATCGGCTCCTCGTCGTATAGCCCGTCGCAGTCATTATCGAGCCCGTCGCACTGTAGGTCGGAGACCCCGTCCCCCTCGGCGAACTCGAGTGAGCCGGCCGGCCGGCTCGGCCTTACCTCGCCCTCGCAGGTGCTCCAGGCGCCGTCGATGCAGCTCTGGATGCCGCGCTGACAGGTCCCGAGCGCTAGGGCCGACGCCTCGCAGCCGGCGCTGGTGCCTCCGATGGCGCAGCCCGGGCTCGTGTCGACGACACCGAGCAAACAGAAACGCTCGTCGCCCGAACTGCAGAACCCGCCCTCATCCACGGTGCCGTCGCAGTCGTTGTCGATCCCGTCGGCATCCACCTCCACGGTGGGCGAGCCCGCGCCGTCGCACTCCACGGCGAGGACACCGTCGGTGCAGGTCAGTAGGCCGAGCGTACAAGCGCCGATCCCGGCGAGGGCGAACTGGCCCTCCGACAGGGAGGTGCAGACTTGGTCGGTGGTGCAGGGGCACCCCTCATCCGGCGGATACCCGGTGCAGTTGTTGTCGATCCCGTCGCCGCAGACCTCATTGCGGAACGGGCTGATCGTGTAGTTCGTGTCAATGCAGTCGCAGAGGTCCACCTCGGTGGCGTAGGTCGATCCGCAAGCGACGAAGCCGTCCGCATCGAGGTCATTGGCAGCAAAGGCCGCCTCGAGGGGGAGGCTCTCCTCGATCGTCACCTCGACCGCGAACGCGGTCATTTTCCCGTGACTAGCCAGGACGGCTCCGCTCGCATCGAGGCCCTCGCCGAATACCAGGAGATCGAGGCCCGTCGTGGTCAGCGCCACCGTCCAGACAGCCGGGGTGCCGTCGTCACCCTCCGCCTCAAAATCGGCTGTCGGTCCGGTGCGCAGGACCAGCAGCTTGCTCTCGCTGGAGAGGTCGCGATCGCTGACGTTGAGGACCAGCTCGGCAGTCTCGTAGTCGTAATCCCGAACGGAAAGGGAGACCTCCTCGACGCCAATCACGTCGCTGGTGATCTCGAGCAGCAGCCCGGGTGTCGGGAAATTATCGACCTCCTCCCCCGAACAACCGTACCCCAGTACGCAAAGAACCAATGACCCGCCGAGGGCGAGCTTCAGCCGTGAGAACCCCATCACCAGCCTCCGTCAATGAACGGCGCGCCCCCCTGTCGGTGGACCCGCGCTGTCTCAGAGGAGTCTAGGCTAATCCATCTCCGACATCACCTCTTTGAGGGCGTCGATGTTGTGGATGTTCGAGATGTGGGCGAGCAGGAAGTCTTTTACCTGCTCGTGGATGGTGGTGAGCTGCTCGTCGCTCATCTCTAGCGCCCGGCCGAACTCAGCGATGGTGCTCTTTTCCAGGTCGGTGACTTGGCCGTCGGCAAAGGCCAGGAACCAACAGGAGGTGAGGAAGATGTTCTTGAGCTCATCGGTGCCCAGGATTTCCTTGGCCTCGGCGGCGTCGAAGGGCTGGGAGATGATGTCGTCGAACTCGGCGAGCCCGCCCACGTCGGCGCGACAGGTATCGTAGAACTCGCGCATCATCACGAGCTCGGAGTCGTGGATGCCGTCGCTCTTGGCCACCGCGTACAAGCCGCGGATGATCACCTGCACGTCGTTGATCTCCAGGGTCGTGGTATCCATAATGGCGTCCATCCGAATCCTCCAGGTGCGGGCGCTCAGATGCCGAGCAGGGCCCGTTTTTCCATGAGCTTGTGGCTCAAATCTTCTGCAGACAAGTCGCGATACTTTTCGGGCAGCATGGAGCGGCGTGAGGCCTCGAACACCGCGAGCAGCTCCATGAACTCCAGCATGTGGGTGTCACGGGAGGGCATGTAGTCGCTGATCGCCTCGTCGAGGGTCACGGCGTCTACCTGTTTGTTGCCCGCCACGGCCGCCATGTCGTTGGCCATCAGAGCCACCGCCTCGAGGTCGGCGTTCGAATAGCCGAGCAGGCGCTCGACCACGCCGTCGCGCTCTGCCTGCCAGTCGATGGTGGTCTCGATGCCGTGCCGGCCGAACAACGCTTTGAGCACCGACTCGATATCCTCGGGCTTGTAGGCATAGAAGAACGGAATTTTTCGGTCGAGGCGACCGGCGCGCTTGATGTCGACGTCGAGCTTGTCGGGGCGGTTGGTCATCAAGATGAACAACACCTGGCCGCGGTTATCCGGCTCCGACATGAACTCCTTGATGCGCGCGATGACGCGGGAGCTGGTGCCGCCATCGCCGGCGCCGGCGCTGCCAAAGGCGCGGTCCCCCTCGTCGATGATCAGGATGATCGGCCCGAGGGCCTTGACCATGCCGAGCACCTTCTCGAGGTTGGCCTCGGTGGAGCCGACCCACTTGGAGCGGAAGTTCTTGAGCTTGACCGCCGGCAGGCCAGAGGCGTTGGAGAAGGCGCTGGCCACGAAGGTCTTGCCGCTCCCCATGGGACCGACGAACAACAGGCCCATGGGCACGCGTTTCTTGGCGCCGCTGCGACGGGTCTCGGCGATTTGTCGTAGCTCTTCCTAGATCGCGTCGTTGCCGCCGACCGCCGTAAAATCGTG
>JAUUZB010000833.1 GCA_030590185.1 Deltaproteobacteria bacterium | reverse complement strand
CGCCGAAGTCCGTGGTCAACGTAATGATTGGGGTGCGCACCTCGCCTCCTCCTTCGCCGCTGATGGCCTAGCCGAGGTCGACGGCACCGGCCGACGCGGCGGCCGCGATCAGGTTGGCCTCGACCCCGAGCTCGGCGCACACCTCGCGGTTGTGCTCGCCGAGGGTCGGCACCGCGGTGTTCGACGGTGACGGCGTTGGTGCGCCCAGGTGGTGGAGCAAGCCAGGCACGCCGTCGAGGTCGACGAAACGCAGGCCAAGGCCTGGATCGGCGAGGCCCTCTTCGATGGTTTGCACCGGTTCGCAGCAGCAGTCACAATCGGACAACAGCTCGACCCATTCGGCGCGGGGACGCGACCCAAAGGCCGCCTCGAGCTCGGCGTGGACCTCGGCGCCGTGCTCGCCGCTGGCGAAGCCGTCGCTCGCCAGGTGCCCGAGCCCCGCCCGGGTGCAAAAGGCCGCAAAGAACTTGGGCTCGAGGGCGCCGAGGGCCATGAAGCCGTGGTCCGCGGTTTCGTAGATGCGGTAACAGGGCGGCCCACCGGTGAGGATGCCGGCGCCGCGCGGTTCCGGTTCACCACCGCCACGGCGGCCCGCCTCCATGGTCAGAAAAACCGCGGCGCTGCGAGCCATGGAGATGTCGAGGTGCCGGCCGCGGCCGGTGCGTTCCCGTTCGAGCAGGGCGGCGAGCACACCGATGACGCCGCTCAGGGCACCGCCCCCGACGTCCGCGGTCTGAACCCCGGGCATGGCCGGCGTCGTGTCGGCCGGTCCGCCGAGGCTGAGGAGCCCGACCCGTGCCGCGTAGTTCAGGTCGTGGCCCGCCGCATCCCGCAGCGGGCCGTCCTGACCGTAGCCGGAGATCGAGCAGAGGATGATCCTGGGCTGACGCGCGGCGAGGGTTCCATAACCGATGCCTAGACGCTCGAGGACCCCAGGCCGGAATGACTCGACCACCACGTCGCAGGCGGCGGTCAGCCCCAGGAAGAGGTCGACCCCCTCCGGTTTCTTTAGGTTCAGGGCGACCGAGCGCTTGCCAAAATTCAGCGCGGCAAACGCGGCGCTCTGTTGATCGACCAACGGCGGGGTGAAGCGGGCCGGGTCGCCGTGGGGCGGCTCGACCTTGATCACATCGGCCCCGAGGTCAGCGAGGATGCGAGCCAAGAGCGGCCCGGGCAGGTACCCGGACAGATCGAGAACCCGCATTCCGGCCAGGGGCTGAAGGGGCGCTGTGGTCATGGCGGCGGGGCCATCCCCGCGCCGGGCCAAGAATGATCAGGCGACCAGAGCTTGGAGCTTCATGGCGAGGTTCATGTCGCCGGCGACCTTGAGCTTGCCACCCATGAAAGCCATTTGGGCGTTCAGGGTGCCGTTCATCATGTCGACGAAGTCGCTGTCGACCATGGTGATGGTGCAGGAGGCCTCGGCGTCACCTTCGCTGATCTTCCCACCCGCCTCGGTGAGGTCCACGATCCAGATGCCGCCGGCGTCGCCGGTGATCTCGAACTTATAGGACGCGTTGATCTGCTCGATCAGCTCCGGCTTGGCCTTGAGCTTCTCGGGCATCACGGTCTCGAATACTTGCTTGGCGGTCTCGACGGCCATCCTCAACTCCTCGTTAATGTCTGGCGGACGCCTGGAGCGCCGCCGCACGACACCGGCGATAACACCGGGCCTGGGCGTGGTCAACGGGCCGTCGGGGACCGACCACCAACCCGGGCGACCGCCTCGGCCACCGCGGTGACCACCTCCTCAATGGTCAGCCGGGTCGAGTCGAGGATGATGGCGTCCTCGGCCGGCCGCAGGGGGGCGTGCTCGCGGCCCATGTCCTGGGCGTCGCGTTGTTTGACCTCGGCCAGCACCTGGTCGAGATCCGGGACCTCGCCCCCCTTGGCCAAGAGCTCCGCGTGGCGACGGCGGGCCCGTTCCTCAGGGGCGGCGTCCAGGTAGACCTTCACCGGCGCGGCGGGGAACACCACCGTGCCGATGTCGCGCCCCTCGAGGACCGCCCCACCTTGGCCAGCGAGCTGACGTTGCAGGGCGAGCAACCCGTCGCGCACCACCTTGCGGGCCGAGACCGCCGAGGCGCCCAGGGATACCTCCGGGGTGCGGATCGCCGTGGTGACGTCCTGTCCGTTGACCATCACCCGGTTGATCTCGCCGGCAAACTCGAAGCTGATCTCGAGCTCCGCGACCACGGCCGCGAGGCCGTCATCATCGTCAAAGGCCACGCCGCGCTGATGGGCGGTGAGCGCCACGGCGCGGTAGATGGCGCCGGTGTCGACTAGGGTGAAGCCGAGCGCCTGGGCGACGCGCTTGGCGACCGTGCTCTTGCCGGCGCCAGCCGGCCCGTCGATGGCAACCGTGATCGGATCTGACATCCCGGCCGGCTACGTCAGGTCGGGGAGGAGATCAAGACGGGCTGTCGCGGACCTCGACCCCGCGGGGGAACAGCAAGGCCAGTGCCGCGGCGAGCAGCCCCAAGACGCCCGTGCCGGCCATGACGCGGGTCAGGCCGACCCCGAGCCCAGCCCGTACGGTGGCTACCGCCTCTGGGGCGAGCCCAGCCCGGCGCCGGGGATCGAGCACGGCGTTGGCGACCTCGATCAAATCGGGATCCCCGCCGAGGGCGGCGGCTAACGAGCCGGTGAGCAACGCCCCCATGGCCGCCACCGCCACAGCGCCGCCGATGGTGCGGCTGAACTGAACCAGGGCGGTGGTGGCACCACGCTGGGTCCAGGGGACGCTGCTCTGCGACGCGATCATCAAGGCCGGGTAGCTAAAGCCCATACCGAGACCGATGACGAACATGGTCCCCATCACCTGAGCCCGCGACATGTCGGTGTCGAAAAAAAACAGACCGGCGTTGCCGAGGACCAAGCAGAGGCTGCCGGCGAGCAGGGTCAGCCGATAGCCGATGCGTTTGAGAAACCAACCGGAGGAGGTGGAGGCCAGGGGCCAGGCGATGCCGAGCGGAATGATCGCGGCGCCGGCGTCGAGGGGTCCACCGCCGAGCACCCCCTGCATGAATGCCGGTATGTAGCTCGTGGTGCAGAACAGGACACCGCTGGCAAACAGACCGTGGGCGAGCGCCACCAGCACCACTGGGTTGCGGAAGAGCTCCGGCGGCATCATGGGCTCGGGATGGCGACGTTCCTGAAACGCGAAGCCGAGGCCGAAGCAGATGGCGAGGCCGACGCTGCCGAGCACCCACGGGTCGCCGGCACCCCCCTCGCCGGTGCGCAGCATCCCCCACATGAGCAGCGCGGTGGCCGCGGCCAGCAGGCCGGCGCCGACGAGATCGAAGCGATGGTCGCGTCGCTCCACCCGTTCGCGTAACGCGATCGACATGATGGCGGCGGCGGCCAGGCCGAAGGGCAGGTTGAGCAGGAAGATCCATTGCCAGCTCCACAGCTCCACGATCACCGCACCCACGGCGGG
>JAUUZB010000500.1 GCA_030590185.1 Deltaproteobacteria bacterium | reverse complement strand
GAGCTCGACGCGACAGTACATGCCGGAGAGCAGCCGGCCGTCTGTGTTCGGCAGCTCCGCCTCCACCACCACGGTCCGGCTCGCGGGGTCGACCGCCGGTGCCAGACGCACGATGTCGCCGGCGAAGCCCTCCCCGGGATAGGCATCCAAACGAACGCGGACAGCTCGTTGCCCCGCGGCGAAACGGCTGCGCAGGGCGCCGATGTCCCGTTCCGGGACACGGAAACGCGCCACCATCGGCTCGGTTTGCACCAGGGTGACGATCGGTACCCCGGGGCTAACCACCGCGCCGGCACCGAGGTGCCGCTCGGCCACTCTACCGGCGAGCGGGGCGTAGACGCGGGTGTCGCCGAGCCGCTGCTGCAGGAGCCGAGCCCGGGCTTCCGCCTGGCTCACCTGGGCGTGGGCCACCTCGAGTTGCGCCGCCGCTCCCTCCCGGCGAGTACGCACGTTGTCGAGCTCCTGGGCGGTGATCAAGCCATCGGAGGCCAGCGGCTGTTTGCGCTCGAGCTCCTTGGCGGCGTTGACGTCCTCGACCTTGGCCCGGCGGACCGAGGCCTCGGCGAGGGAACGGGCGGCGGTCGCCTCGTCGAGCTGGGCACGCAGATCCGCGTCCTCGAGGGCGGCGAGCAACTGACCCGGCTCCACTGAGTCGCCGAGCTGGACGTAGACCTTGCGCAGCCGGCCGGCGAGCTTGGCGGCCAGGGCCACCGATTCCCGGGCCTGGAGCTCGCCCACGTAGCGGTTCACCGCATCGAGCCGACCGAGGCCGATGGTCGCGACCTCCACCGCCACCGCTGGCCGCTTACGGCCCTCGGTTCCCCCCAACTGCTCATCGGCGCAACCTGTCGCCAGGGACAGGGCCAGTACCGCTAGTACGAGCCCTACTCGACATCCCCGCTCGACCGGCGACCGACCGCGCCTCCTACCTCTCATCGTGACTCCCGATAGCCTCGCCCTGTGGATCGAGCCCCAGGGCCCGCAACACCGCCAACCCGGCGAGGGAGAGGTTGAGCTCCCCCAGGATCAAATTGTAGCCGGCTCGACTGAGGTCCTCCTCCGCCTCGGTGACATCGAGGGAGGTCGCTAGGCCCGCGTCGTAGCGCCGCCCCACCGCCGTTGCGGTCTCGTGGGCCAGACGGTTGCGTTCGTGGGCGGTGGTCAAGGTCGCCCGCACGGTGATCAGATCGCGCCAGGCCTGACGAACCTCGCGGCGCACCGACCTCTCGAGCAACGCCCTCTCCAGGCGCGTTACACGCAGCTCCGAGTCCCGCGCCCGCCGCTCGACGCAACGCAGGCCCCCGTCGAACAAGACCCAATCGAGGGAGACGACCATGTTTCCACTGTAGGGCACACCGGACCAACCGGTGTTCTGGCTAGCGCGGAAGTTGCCGGAGACGCTCAAGCTCGGGAGATAGTCCATCCAGGCGCCGGTGACCGCGGTCTCTGCGGCGCTAACCGTGTAGTCCGCGGCCTTGAGATCAGGGCGCGCGGCCAGGGCCTGCACGGTGCGTGCCGTCGTGTCCCGTTCGGGAACACCAACGGTCGCCGCTGGCGCGAGCCTGACCGGCTGGCTCTCTCCCATGTAGAAGGCGAGCAGATCGTAGCTACTGGCGCGCACGTTCTCAGCGTAGATGAGGCTCTCCCGCGCCTCCACCACGTCGAGCTCGAAGCGAGTCTCATCCAGGGCGATGGCCATGCCGGCGGCGATGCGCCGGCGAGCGGCGGCGAGCTGCTCATCGGCGGCGTTCAAGGAGCGGAGGTTGGCCTCCACCAGACTATCGGCGGCGAAGGCGCCGAAGAACGCCTCGGCGACGACGAAGGCGAGCTCGTTTTGTTGCCAGCGACTCAGTTCAGCGGCTCCGGCTACCTGATCGTAGGCGCTGAGCAGATCGGGGATCGCGCGGCCATCAAAGAGAACCAGGGAGGCGGTGCCGGTACCGCCGAAGGTATCGTACCGCTGCAGCACCCGGCCGCTGATGTTGACCTCCTTGTCGGCGAGGGTGAAGGTCCCGCGCACGCTGAGGTTGGGCAACAGCGCCGCCCAGGCCCGGTCACGGGCCAGCTCGACCTGGACCCGTTGCTCCTCGATGATTTGGAATTGTTCGTAATGCTGTCGAGCCCGCTCGAGCGCCCCGGCGAGGGTTACGGCGGGTGATGTCTGAGCGGCACCCGTCGCCGGCCACGACACGAAGCTCAACGGCAGCAGGATGAGCAATGCCTTCGGTCGTAGTGGGGCGTTGGGTACCACCAATAGGGCTCCGGTATGCCGCCCGGGGTGCGCGGCTCTCCGGTGTAGCCGAATACCGCCAGGCTTGGGAAGGGCGCGCCTCGATCGACCCCCAACCTGGCACACCGCTTCGACCCGCTATATCGTACGACCCTTCCGCGCAACGCAGGTGTTCTGATGGAAATGCGAGTAGTGGTCGTAGGCGCCGGTGACGTGGGCAAGGAGCTCGCCCGCCGGCTCGCTGAGCGGCATCAGGTGATGCTGCTCGACGACCACGAGGATTGCCTAACGCCGGTCGGTGAGCCCTTGGAGCCTGAGGCGGCGGTGACGGCGCAGGAGTGCATCGTTGGAATCACCTGCGTCCACGGCGACGGCACCTCGCGGCTGGTGGTCAAGACCCTGTTCAACCCGGAGCTGAACTGCGCCTTCGTCTCGGTCACCGGGCACGACGAGGGCAACCTGGAGGCCTGTCGGGTGGCGCGGGAGGTCGGGTTCGATCCGGTGATCGCCATCATGCATGACTCGGTCAACAGCGGCCGCTTTCACGAGGCCAAGATCACCGTGCTCGACCGACCCCACCTGCTCGCCGATCAAATCGAACGGGCGGTTCACCACAAGGGCGCCATCGTACCGAGCGGCGTCGGGCTCGGGCGCGGGGAACTGGTCGAAATACGCCTGCTGCGCACCTCGCCGGTGCTGCATCGCCCGCTCAAGAACCTGGCGCCCTACCGCTGGCGGATCGCCGCGATCTTTCGCGACGATGAGCTGATCGTGCCGACCGGAGACACCACCCTCCAGATCGAGGATCGCGTATTGCTGGTCGGCGACCCGAAGATTCTACCAACCGTCACCGAGTACCTGCGCCGCGGCATGCCCCAGTTCCCCCAGCCCTACGGCGCCAACGTCGGCACCCTCGAGCTCGACGGGCCGGACCCGGAGCTGCGGCGAGAGGCGGACGGCCTGGCTTGCATCACCGGCGCCGCAAATCTGGTTCACGGCGCCCCTGGGGCCGAAGACACCTTGCCGGCCGCCAGCGGCGACGAGGAGCCGCTCACCTGCCGGCTGCGCAATAGAGAGGTGCCGCGCTCAACCTTCGCGCTGCCGAACCTACGCTCCCCGGAATTCGCGACCAAGGTTTCGCGCCAACGGGCCGGGGTTGTCGTGACCCGGCCCCTGCCGCGCGGCCTGGTGAGCCGGATGTTTGCCATCCCCGGCCGCGACGCTCAGATTTGCGACCGGCTGACTTCCCCGGTGTTATTCGCCCGGGGCAGCAATCCCTACCGCCGCATCCTATTGCCCATCTCAGAGTCGGAACTCGCCATCGCCTCGGCGGAGATGGCGATCGACATCACCCGTCAGCTCGAAGCGAGTCTCACCGCGATCAACGTCGATCTGCCGCAATACCTCTCCGGCCTCCCGGAGGAGGAGATCCACGCCGAAGTGACGCCCATCCGCCGGCTGTGCGAGCTCTACGAAGTGCCGCTGGACTACCAACACCGAGAAGGCAATCCCATTCGGGAGTTGGTCGACGCGGCCAAGGACCATGACCTGATCGTCCTCGCCCGTCACCAGCATCGCCGCGACAGCTACTTCGACCCAGACGTCGCGCTGTGGCTGGCCCGCCGCGCCCCCTGTTCGGTGATCGTGCTTACCGTGCGCCGCGGGAGCTGAGCGTTGCACGCCGTCCACGTCGATCTGATCCCGCTGTTGGTCCTGTTGGCCGGCTCCTTCCTGATGCCGGTGCTCTCCGGTCGGATCCACGTACCCTCGGCGGTGCTGTTGATCGGTTTCGGCATCGCCGCCGGGCCCCAACTCGCCGGCCTGGTGCCCGAGAGTCCCGTCGTGCTGTTCCTCTACGAGGTCGGCTTCATCGTCCTGATGTTCCTGGCCGGCCTGGAGATCGACTTCAACCAGATCCGCAGCGGCGGCCGGGGGCCACTGCTCGGCGTGGTGGCGGTTTGCCTGACGATCATCAGCCTGGCCTTTGGCATCGCGGCCCTCGCCGGCCTGCCCTTGATCTTCGGCCTCGCCCTCGGCGCCACCAGCGTGGGTCTGCCCTTGGCGGTGCTCAAGGAGACTGGCCGGCTACGCAGCCCGGTCGGACAGCTGATCATCCTGACCGGCTCGGTGGGGGAGTTCCTCACTCTGGTGGGCATGACATTATATTACTTCGCGACGCGCTATGGGCCATCGGTGGAGCTCCTGCTCGGCCTCGGCAGGCTCGCGGCGGTGTTGGCCGGCGCCGGGCTGGCCCTGCGCATCTTCATGACCCTGGCCTGGTGGCGGCCCCAGCGCTTCTCGCGTTTCGTCGACCAGGACGACGGCAGCGAAATCGGGGTGCGCGCCTCACTGCTCCTGATGATGGCCTTTTCGATCGCGGCGATCCTCGCCGG
>JAUUZB010001175.1 GCA_030590185.1 Deltaproteobacteria bacterium | reverse complement strand
TGTGGCCCGCGGCCTCGAAGCGGATCAGGGCCCGGTCGAGGCGCCGGGCGTCGATCCACCCGACCACGCCGGAGAGCTCGGTCATGGTGCGAACCAACTCCGCGCTGTCGGCCATCCAACAACCGATCCGATCGGCGCCGTAGGTCCTGGCATCCGACGGGTCGCCAAAGACCGGCCAGCCCGGCGGCGCGGCACAAGCTGCCGGACCTACCACGGCGGGCCGCACGCCCTCGGCGAGCAGCGTAGCGGCCAGCTCGACACTCGCGGCCCACGGACCAACCAACAGGAGGTTCCTGCCCAGGGCGAGGGTCTGACTGAGGAGCCGCGCGGCCAGGGGCGATACCCAGCCCTCGGAGACGAGCGCGTCGCTGCGGCGCAATGCATCCGGTGGGCGAAGCAACACCAGGCTCCCGCCCAGGCTCGCCGCGGTGACACCGTAGGCCAGGGCGACCGGTCCGTCCTGAGCGAGGGCGGTGAGCACCTCATTGTGCTCTACGTCGGTCCAGCTGAGCTCGACCCGCGATGTGCCGTCCGCTCGGTCGACGGTGACCCATCCGGGCCGCGCCACCAGGCGCAGACCGCGGCCATCCAAGGCCGCGAGCAATGGCGCCACCAGAGACTCGATCCGCGCGCTGTCGCTAGTAGTCAGAGCTCTTTCCTCAGCAAAAAGACTTCCCGGGGGATCACCCTCACCCGCCCGCCAGACTGCAACCGAATCGCGGTCGACGCAAGCCTGCCAAAAGTACCCTCCGGCTGCTGCGTCCAGCTCCGGGAGTGATACATTACCCTACAGAATGAGGGAGCCGAGATGAACGTAGGAGTCACCAGCGCCATACTCGCCAGCGTGGTGTCGCTCACCGTGGCGGTGGCAGTGCTCTTTCGCCGCCCCTGGCGAGGCATCTACGGCTACTTCTCGGCCTTCACCTTCTCCCTCTTCTTCTGGCATTCGGCGGCCCTCGCCAGCCGGGTCAGCGGCACCCCCTTGTTCACCCTGCAGGCGGTTGCCGCCGCGCTGATCCCGCCCACCGCCACCTTCTTCTTCCGCGAGCTGTTGCGGGACGAGAACCCCGGCTCGCTGCGCCTCGCCTTTGCAACGGTGCCGGTCTCCCTGGCGTTGCTGGTCGGTGCCTTCTCGCCCTGGGGGGAACACTGGGCCTTGCAGGTCCTGTTGTTGATCTACGTGGCCGCCGCCCTGTTGCTGGTCGCCCGCGCCATGGTCCAACGCATCCGCGAGACCAAGACCGACGTCGACCGCAAGCGCCTGAGCTATGTGCTCTACGGCGGCCTCGGAGCACTGGTGATGGCCGGCGGCGAGCTGGTGCCCGGCACCGCCGTGCCCGCCGCCATGGGACACGTGGCGGTCACCTTCTACGTCTACTTCCTCTACCAATCGATCATCGCCCGACGCTTGATTGATCTGGTCGAGCTGCTCGGCAAGGCGGCGGTGCTCGGTGTTCTGACCCTGGTGCTGGCCACGGTCTACTCGCTGTTGGTGCTGTGGGTCGGCGCCGAGGAACCCGGGCTGTGGCTGTTCAACACCCTGGTGGCGAGCTTCGTCATTCTGATCCTCTACGATCAGGTGCGACCCTGGATCGAACGTGCGACCAGTCGGTTGATCTTCCAGCAGCGCTTTGAGCTGCGCCAGGCGGTCGAGCGTTTGGTGCGGGAGCTGCGCACCATCATCAGCCACGAGGAGATGCGCGACAAGGTGCTGGACACCCTGGTCAGCTCAGGACGGGTGGCCAACGGCGCCATCTACTTGCCGGCCGACGGCGAGATCTCCTTTAGCCTCCTCGGTCACCGCGGTGAGCGTCCGCCCGCGGTGTTGAGCACCGCCGAGCACCCCACCCTCTTGCTCGAGCTGCGCAAGGAGCATCGGCCGTTGCTGCGCGAGCATCTCGAGAACCGACGCGGTGAGCTGCCGGTCCTCACCGACGGCGACCCAACCTCCCAGCGCGAGCTCGATCGTACCCGCGAGGCGATCTCAGCCCTCGGCGCCTTCCACGCCACCGTCGTGTTACCGATGCTGGTTGGGGAGCGTATCGTCGGCCTGTTGACCGTCGGCCCGGAGGGTAGCGGCGAGTCTTACGCCACCGATGAGATCGCGGCGCTCATGTCCGTGGCCGAGGCCTGCGCCGTGGTGATCAGCAACTCGCAGGAGTACGACCGCCTCCACCAACGGGAGCGTTTGGCATCCATCGGTGAGATGGCCACCGGCATGGCGCACGAGATCCGCAACCCGCTCGGCGCGATCAAGGGCGCCGCCCAATGCCTCGACCCCACGCAACTGCCGCCCGAGTCCGTCGAGTTCCTCGACGTGATCGTGGAGGAGGTCGACCGCCTCGACACGGTGGTCACCCAGTTCCTCGAGTACGCGCGGCCCTACCGCGGCAACCCTGAGCCGACCGACATCAACGTGATCGTCACCGCCACCCTGCGCCTGCTCGGCAGCGACGCCCTGCCGACCAACATCGATCTGGTGCCGGATCTCGGCCACGATCTGCCGGCGGTCTCCATCGATCCGGAGCA
>JAUUZB010000173.1 GCA_030590185.1 Deltaproteobacteria bacterium | reverse complement strand
GATGGCCAGCCGCTGCCGGCGGAGATCGCGCTGGCGGTGGTCGATGACACGGTGATCAGCTTTGCCGACGACAAGACCGGCCACCTGCTCAGCCGCGTGCTGTTGGAGCCGGAGCTGCCGGGCAAGATCGAAGAGCCGAACTTCTTCTTCAAGCTGACCAAGAAGAAGGCGCCGCGCTCGTTGGACCTCTTGATGGGCACCCGCGGTTACCGCCGGTTTGATTGGCGACCGCTGTTGGCGACGCCGGAGCCGGTCACGGAGGGGTTGGATGAGGCGGAGATGACCCGGAGCCCGGTGCGGGATCAAATGGTCCCACGGGCCGCCCCACCCCCCAAGGCCCGCAAGGCCGGCGGCAAGGCGATGAAACGACCAGGCCGTGCGGTCCCACCCCGTGCGGCGCGTCCCCGGGCAGCACCACCACCGCCACCCGCCGCCGCCCCGGCCCGCGCGCCCGCACCCCAGCCGGCCCGAGCGGAGGCCAAGGCGATGCCGGCGATGGAGGCACCGATGGAGCCGGCTCTGGCCGCCGGTGAGGTGATGGAGCCGATGCCGGTGATGATGGCGGAGGAGGCCTTCGACGATGACATGGCCGGCATGGCCGGCATGGCCGACCGTGAGGACCTCGGCGCCGTCGTTGGTCGTGGCGGCATGGCCCGCGGTGGTGCGAGGATGCAGAAGCGCCGGGACCGCCGGGGACCCCGTCCGCCCAGCTACTCGCCGGTGCGGGTCTTCCCCGCGCCGGATTACTCCGGCGAGTACACCGGCGCCCGCAACGACTTCCGCGACACCATCCACTGGGCGCCCCAGGTCAAGACCGACAAGAAGGGCAAGGCGACCGTCACCTTCTATCTCTCCGATGCGGTGACCTCCTTCCGCGTCTTCGCCGAGGGGGCGGGCGGCGGCGTGGTGGGGCGTACCGAGAAGGTGTTCAAGTCGAGCCTGCCCTTCAGCATGGCGGCCAAGCTGCCGCTGGAGGTGAGCGCCGGTGACAAGATCCTCCTGCCGCTCACCTTGACCAACGATCGCGATCGCAACCTGCCGGTCGAGCTCAGGTCCTCCTTTGGCAAGCTGTTGCGGCTCGACGTCGAGATCAAGCTCTCGGGCCAGGGCCTGGCCGCCAACAAACGCGAGAGCCTCTTTTTTCCGCTCACCGTGATCGGTCAACGCGGCAAGTCCAAGGTCAGCTTCCGGGCCAACGCCGGCGGCCTCGAGGATGAGTTCGAGCGCGAGGTCAAGGTGGAGCCCCTCGGTTTCCCCATGACGCTGTCGGCCAGCGGCACCCTGCAGCAGAGCGCCAAGCACAGCTTCGATCTCGGCGCTGCCATGCTCGGCACGATCGAGGGCAAGCTGACCCTCTACGCCAGCCCGACCGCCACCCTGCTCTCCGGCATCGAAGGCATGATCCGCGAGCCCTACGGCTGCTTCGAGCAGACCAGCAGCTCCAACTACCCGAACATCATGGTGATGCAGTATCTCCAGTCGAACGACATCGCCGACCCAGCCCTGGTGTCCCGCATCAAGACGGTCTTGGACAAGGGCTACAAGCGCTTGGTCGGCTTCGAGAGCGGCGAGAAGGGCTACGAGTGGTTCGGACGCATGCCGGCCCACGAGGCCTTGACCGCCTACGGTGTGCTCGAGTTCACCGATATGAAATCGGTTTATCCCGACGTCGACGACCGCATGCTGGCGCGCACCGTCAAGTGGCTGATGAGCCGCCGCGACGGCCAGGGTGGCTTCAAGCGGGACAGCAAGGCCCTCGATAGCTTCGGTCGCGCCGACCCGGAGATCACTAGCGGCTACATCGTCTACGCCATGACCGAGGCCGGCTTCACCGACGCCGGGGTCGAGATCGACGCCCAGGCCCGGGCTGCCCAGAACAGCCAAGATCCGTACCTACTCGCCTTGGCGACCAACATCCTGCTCAACGTCCCGGCCCGTCGCGAGGCGGGTATGACGGCGGCCTTGCGACTGGTCGGCATGCAGCAGGAGGATGGTAGCTGGGTGGGGGCCAAGCACAGCATCACCCGCAGCACCGGCAGCAACCTGAAGGTCGAGACCACGGCGCTCACGGTGTTGGCGCTGCTCAAGACCAACGGCCACGCCGACCCGGTACGCCGCGGCGTAAAGTGGCTCTACGACAGCCGCGGCGGTCACGGCTCCTGGGGCGCGACCCAGGCGACGGTCCTCGCCCTCAAGGCGCTGACCACCTACGCCACCCTCAGCCGCATGACCCAGACCCCCGGCACGGTGAGCGTCACCATCAACGGCCAGAAGGCCGGTGAGCTCGCCTATGAGGCGGGCCGGCGGGAGCCCCTGGTGTTCGAGGATCTCGGACGCTTCTACAAGGAGGGGATCAACGAGGTGAAGATCGGCCACAGCGGCGGCACCGAGCTGCCCTATGCCTTGGGGATCGACTTCCGGACCCTCAAGCCGGCCAACCACCCGGAGGTCGTGCTGGACCTCGAGACCACCATGGCCAAAAAGCAGATGCGCATGGGCGAGAACGTGCGGGTCACCGTGCGGGTGACCAACAAGACCCAGAGCGGACAGCCGATGACCCTGGCGCGCATCGGCGTCCCGGGCGGGCTCACCCACCAGAACTGGCAGCTCAAGGAGTTGATGGAGAAGAAGCTGATCGCCTTCTACGAAACCCGAGCCCGTGAGGTGATCCTCTACTTCAGCGACTTCAAACCGGGCGAGACCAAAGAGATTCCCCTCGACCTGGTCGCTAACGTACCGGGGGAGTACACCGGGCCGGCGTCGCGGGCTTATCTTTACTATACTAACGATCAGAAGATTTGGAACGACCCGCTCAGGGTCGTGATCACCCGTTGAGCGAGTAACTCGCGAATCGAGGGCCGATGGCCGCAAAGACCACCGTCACCCTGCTGCACAAGAACTGCGGGCGCAACTGTAACATCTGCGCCTACGGCCCGGCCGGTGCGATCGGCTACGACCAAATCGCGACAATTACCGACACCCTGATGCGCCAGGGCTACCGGGTGCACCTGTTCGATTTCCAAATAAAGTCGGAGTCGATCGCGATCTTTCGGCGCACCCGGCAGTTCGAGGGCAAGAACCCGGGCTGGATGAACGTCAACCCCGACTTTGAGCCGACCCCGGAGGAGCTCGACTACATCAATCAGCTCCAAACCGCGCTGGTGACCAGCCTGCATGGCTCCACGCCTGAGATCCATCGCCGCGCCAGTGGCAAGGACGACTGGGCCGAGATCGTGCGGTTCCTCGAGGACTACCCGCGGCGCTACCGCCGGCCCCTGGGGATCAATTACGTGGTCAGCCGTCACAATCTTCAGGATCTCGAGGCGATGATGACCTTTGGCGAGCGTTTCAACCTCGCCTTCCTCGAGTTCATCCCCATGGGCTACTCGGGCAACGCCGTGGCGCGTATGGGGCCGGACGCGATCCTGAGCGCCGAGGAGAAGTACCAGGCCTACCGCACGGTCATCGAGCACGGCGCCGGTCGGCCCTTTGCGGTCGAGCTCGACGCCATCTGGGGACCGGACTTCGTGCGTGATCCGGTTCCCAAGTGTCGGTTCTTCGCGCCAGCGCTGCCCGATGAATATTGCAACGCCGGGATCAATCACTTCGCCATCCGGCTCAATGATCTCAAAGTATTCCCTTGTCCGTGCATGGCCGGCATCGATGAGCTCGCGGCGGGCATCTTCGATGGCGAGCGGTTGGTGATCGAGGACAACTGGATGGATCACAAGGACCGCTTCGGCGAGCCCTGCCAGAGTTGTGACAAGCGGGAGGTCTGTCGCGGTGGCTGCCGGCTCACCGCCATGAGCGACTACCAGATCAGTCACCAGCAATTCGACCGCTTCGCTGGCTTTGACAACTGCCTCTACGCCCTCGCCCAGCGTTATGGCATGCCCGCGGTGGAGGATCCGGTGGCCGCTCTGCTGCGCGGCTGAGAGCGGAGTACCCACCACAAACACAACCCGAGGCACGCGGCGGGCAACCAATCGCCGAAGCGCGTGTAGATGGTCTGGCCGGTGAGCACCGGCACTTCGTGCATGAGGTTGGCGGTCTGCCACTCCGGTCCGCGCTCGATGATGCGCCCCGCGTGATCGACAAAGGCGCTGGTGCCGGTGTTGGTGGCCCGCACCAGGAAGCGCCGGCTCTCCACCGCCCGGAAGGTCGCGACCGCCAGGTGGGTAGATGGCTCGGTGGTCTTTCCGAACCACACGTCGTTGGTGAGGTTGACCAGGATTCCTGGCGCCCGCGCCATCACCTGGCGCCCAAAGTCGGGAAAGAGATCCTCGTAGCAAATGAAGATGCCGTAACCGACGCCGTCGAGCCTCAGGGGCGTCGTGCCCTCGCCGGGGGTAAGGGTGCCGAAGGGAGCGATGGCTTCGAGGCCGGGAAACGTCTGCGCGAAGGGAATGTACTCTCCGTAGATGATCAGGCGGTTCTTGTCGTAGCTGCCCAGGAGTTGGCCTCTGGCGTCGACGAGGAAGGCGGTGTTGTAGAAACGATCCCGATCGCCAGGTTCGGTGGCGACCACCTCACGCAGGGAGCCCAACAGCACGGGCGTCTCGAGGCCACGGGTCACCCGCTCGCCGAAGTCGGTTCGGTCGGACGGGATCGTGTAGCCGTAGGACCCTTCCGGCCAGACGATGAGCTCCGCCCCCGCCTCCTGCACCTCGAGGCTCTGGGCGAACAGGCGGCGGTGTCCAGCCTCGATGCGACGATCCGCATCCCTCACGCTGACGTTCGCCTGCACCGTTGCGATCCTCACGGTGCGCTCGGCGTCACGGATCTCGGCGTCCACCCGTGCCACCGCCACGGCGCCGTAGATCAGGTTCGCGCCGAGCAGGATCGCAAACACTGCCCAACCCGCGATAGGCAGCGCGCTCCTTGGGCGCCTGAAGTGCGCCAGGGTTTGGTAGAGGACCGCGGAGCTCAGGGCCACGATCCCACTGAGTCCCATCGGACCCCAGAGGTCCGCCGACTGTACGAAAATGGTCTGCTCGTACTGGGAGCTCGATAGGTAGAGCGGAAACACGCCGGGATAGAGCCACTCGATCACCACCAGGGTCACCGGCGCGGTCCACACCACAGGGATCCCGCGACGGGCCAACCACGCCACCGCCAATCCCCACAGGGCATAGCGCGATCCTTGAAGGGCGGCGAAGCCGACCGTGCCAGCGATGGCAACAGGCCACGGCATCCCACCCATGTCGTGGATGACGATGACCATCCAGTAGTAGCCGCCGAAGCAGGCGGTGGTGCCAAACAGCAAGCCCAACGCGGTGATCTCCCGGAGCGACAACCTCGGGTCGTCGATCACCCACAGGATGGGGAGCAAGCAGACCCAGCAGAGATAGAACTGGTCGAGCCCGCAATAGCCGACGGCGTAGAGCAGACCGGCGCCCATCGCCAGGAGGACCGCTCGCCAGCGGAGGGATAGTCGGATCGGGAGCACTGGTCCTGTTGGAGGACATCCCAGCGAGAGAGTCAAGGCGAGTGGTTTGCCCAGGCCCACGCCCCGCTGCTAGAAGCTCAGCTCCCACGCGAATCGAGGAGCAGCACCATGGCTGGCCCGAAGCCGGATAGCAGCAACGCGCCCGAGGGCTTTATTGCCAAGTTTACGGTCCTCAAGAGCGCCCCCCGTGAGCTCTGGATCATCTACTGGTGCAAGGTCATGGAGGTCGCGGCCTATGGCCTGATCAACATGGGCATCATGCTCTACTTGATCAATGATCTGCAGTTGGGCGACGAAGGAGCGGGCAGTTTCGTCGCTTTCTGGGCGATTCTGATCTCCCTCTTCACGGTCATCGCCGGATCGCTCAGCGACGCCATGGGTGTCCGCAAGACGCTGATGGTGGCCTTCCTCATCTGCGTGGTCACCCGGATTCTCGCCGCGGTGATCGGTGATCCAATCCTGTCACCGTTACTGGCCTTTGTCCCCATGGCCGCCGGCGTGGGCATGACCATTCCGGTGATGGTGGCGGCTACGCGGCGCTACACCACCAAGGCCCAGAGCTCGATGGCGTTCTCCCTGCTCTACGTGTTGATGAACGTCGGCTTCATCATCTCCGGCTGGTTGTTCGACGAGGTCCGGGTGTGGATGGGTAAGGATGGCATCTTCGAGATCGCCGGGCTGCAATTCTCCCTCTACGAGACGATCTTTCTCCTAGCGGCCGCCTTTACGGTTCTCGGGCTCGCGCCGGTCATGTTCCTGATGCGCAAGGGCGTTGAGATGCCGGATGAGGGCGACGAGCCGATCATCGACCCTGCGGCGGAAGCGACCGTCGAGGGGGGACCGTTCAAGGTCATGCGCGAAACCTTGGTCAAGACCGGCAAGATCTTCGGCAGCGTGGTCAGCGAGAAGACCTTCTGGCGCTTCATGCTGCTGCTGGCGTTGGTGGTCGGGGTGCGGATGGTCTTCTACCAAATGCACTTTACGCTGCCGCCGTGGGCGGATCGGGAGATGGGATTCGGGTCGCGTTTTGGCAAGGCCTGGGGCGTCCTGAACCCCGCCCTGATCTGCATCCTGGCGCCGATCTTTGGCGCCCTGGGCAACCGCATCTCCTCCTACACGGTGATCGTGGTCGGAACGACCCTGTCGGCGGTGCCCTGCATCTTGCTGGCCTTGCCCATCGATACGTTTGCCTTTCTGCTCGACACCCCAGTGGCGACCGTCATCAAGGGCTTTCTCAGCATCGATGGCGATCTGTCGCCGCTCTATTTCAACCTGATCTTCTTCGCGATCCTCTTCTCCATCGGCGAGGCGCTCTGGTCGCCGCGACTCTATGAGTACACCGCCTCGGTCGCCCCCAAGGGCAAGGAGGCTACCTACATGAGCATGTCGTTGTTGCCGATGTTCGTCGGCAAGATGACGGTGGGAGCGCTTTCCGGGTTCCTGTTGGCCAACTACTGCCCGGCGGAGGGCGGACGCAACTCGGCGATCCTGTGGCTGGTGGTCGCCGGCATGGCGGTCGCGACGCCGGTGTTCATCGTGCTGTTGCGCGGCATCATTCGCCCGAAGAGTAGGGATGACGAGGAGAAAGAGGCGGGCGAGCCGGTGGAGCAGGGGGCTGCATCATGAGAACGTTCACACTGATAGTCACGGCGGCGGCGGTTTTCGCGGGGTGCAAGGGCGTGCCTACCTACTCCGCCTCGGTGGCGATGGAAGTCGATGGCGTCCCGGTCACCTATGAAACTGGTCAGGCGGAGATCGATCTGCAGGTCG
>JAUUZB010000903.1 GCA_030590185.1 Deltaproteobacteria bacterium | reverse complement strand
GTACGCTTCGATCCGAACCAGCTCCTCTTGGCTCTGTTCGTCGGGGGGTGGCCGGTTGATTACGATCTCGACGAAGCGGTCCGGGTTATCGAGCAAGCGGTGGGCGAGAAGCTCGTCGATGTCGAACGGGTAGATCAGGGCGATGATCAGGAGCAAGGCGTGCAGAAACCCTGAACCGAGGATGCTGTTGACGTAGCCGTGGTCCATGCCCTCGAGGGGATCGGTGGGTATCGGCTCCAGGGGCGGCACGAAGCGCATGGCGAAGGTGGCGTGGCCCCAGTTGAGGATCAGGCGGGCCTCGAGCGGCAGATCCAGGGTCCAGGTACGTTCCAAATCGACGTCTCGGTGCGCCCGACCCGATCGGCGCAACGCCTCGAAGTCGATGAGCTCGTCGTTGAGCTCCACCTCGCCGGTCATCTGATCGGTGAAACAGAACTGATACTCGTCATCGACGTAGCGGATGATCGGGAAGGCGTCGACGGGCAGCCCCTCCGACGAGATGAAGAAGTCGGTGCCGCGCCTCTCGCCCATCGTGATCTGAGCGGGCTCGGTGTAGTGGTGGAGTCCGAGCAGGTTGGTGCCCCAGTAGATGCGGACCTCGAGCATGCGGTTGTCCGCGGCCAGGTACGATTCCTTCGGCAAGCCCGGGTGGGGCATCGCCTCGACCGCCGGCACCACCAGATCCTCGGTGGTCATCCGGCCCGTCCTGCGGTGGGGCGGGGGGCTCAGTGGGGTGATGCCCGGAGTCAGCGGAGCCTCGCCGAGGGCCGGCCGGGAGGGTACCAGGTAGCAGGGGGAGGCTCCCGCCGGCGGGGTGGCGGCGCCCTGCGGACGTTGCACGGGGGGTGGCGGCAGGGTCGCGGTCTCGGGGCCGCTCGCCGTTGGGGCATGGTCGGTGGGGACGAGCTTCGGCGCATCGAGGGCAAAGTCGTTGATGCCGATCAACAAGATGGTGTCGCCGAGCTCGATTTGGTCCCCGTGGTTGATCAGCACGTGCCGGACGGGCTGTCCCGCGAGCGTCACCCCGGCCCTGGAGCCGGCATCGATCAGGGAGACGTAGCTGCTGGTTAGATCGATGATGGCGTGGATGCGGGAGACGTAGGCGTCATCGACGGTGATCTCGGCGCCCGCCATTCGGCCGATCCGGATGTTGCGGATGGCGTCGCTGTCGAACCTCAGCGCCCCGGCGTAGGCCCGCGATCGATAGACGTGGACGTTGAGGATCAAGCCCATGTTCGCCTCCCTGGGGGTAGAAAGGCGGTTCTGGAGCCCAGGTCAAGGCCCGTGTTCGGTTCCGACCACGGAGAGATCGGTGCCGGTGGGTGGCCCGCGGGATAACCGGGTCAAACGGTGGCATCGGCGAAAGGTATGCGCTTATAGTTTTACCCATGGCAAAGCCGTTGCTGATCGAAGTCGAGCGCCCCACCTACGCCGTTGGCGAGACCGTGCGCGGGACCGTCATGGCGGTCGAGGGGATCGACAAGGCCAAGGACCTGACCGTCGAGCTGATCCACTCGGGCAAACGCACGGGCGACGAATCGGTGGCCAAGGTGACCCTCTTGACCGGGCCGGTGCCGGCGGATGCTTCATTTCCCTTTGAGATCCCGATCCCGCTCGCGGTTCCCTTCAGCTTCGTGGGCCACGCCCATCAAGCCGAGTGGAAGGCCAAGGTCTCGGCGGACGTACCCTGGGCGATCGATCCCAAGGCGGAGCAGGCACTCGAGGTGACCCCGATGCGGGTCCCGAACGACCCCGAGGCCATCGCCGAGGTGGTCGGCAGCCGCGCGGCCGAGGAGCCGGGCAAGACGTTACCCAAGTGGGTGGGTTGGTTGATTCTGCTGATCTTCGGCCCGCTGATCTTCGGCCTGGCCGCGTTCATGCTGCCGTTCATCCTCTATTGGATCGTCAAGTCCAAGCTGATCAACACCCGCCTCAAGGACTACAAACTCGAAATCCCGGATCGGCCGATGCTGCTCGGCGAATGGGTGCCGGTGGCGGTGCGCTTCGAACTCAAAAAGGCAATCGCCCTCGAACGCCTCAAGCTGCACCTGCGCGGCGTGGAGAAGTGGACCACCGGCAGCGGTAAGAACAGCACCACCCACTACCATTATTTTTATGACCAGGAGATCAGCGAGCTCCCGGAGACGATCCTGGCGGTCTCGCCCGGGGCGCGCGGCAGCGAGGCGGTGGTGCGCTCGGCGGTACAGCTCCCCCTCGATGGGATGCCCTGCCTCGGCACGGGCAGCGTCTACTACGAGCTCAAGGCCACCGCGGAGATCAAGGGTTGGCCCGATCCCTCGGCCACCGAGAAGATCCCGGTGCTGGGGGCCACCCTCGAGACGGAGGGTACGCCGCCGCCAGCGGTGCCGGTCAAGGAGAGCAGCCGTGACGTGATCGTGTTGGCGACCGGCGAGCGTCCGCCGCTCGGTGTCGACATCTCCACCGCCATGGGCGCCATCTGGTTGTGGCTGTTCATGCCGGTGCTCGGCCTCGGCCTGGGGATCGGCGGCTTGTTCGCCCACTTTGAGGGGATCGCGACGGTGGAGGGGGTGCCGGTGCTGCTGGTGGCTGGCGCGGCGATACTGGTGCTGGGCCTGTTGGGTCTGTTTGCCAAGATCTTTCGGTGAGGTGAGGCACCCCGTGGGGCGCGCCCTCTCCTTGGCCCGACGCATTGAGCAGTTGCCCCTGGTTCTGTTAAGCGGTCGTTTATGCCCGTCCTACTATCCTTCTCGCTGCTGTTGACCGCCGGTGGGGTGGCGACGGCGGACCCGGTGCCGATGCCCGCCTACCTGGTTGCGACGCAAGCCGAGTCCGGGGCGATGGACCCGGATTTCGTGCCTATCCCCGACGACTCCAAGACCCGCTGGGGCGCCATCGGCCTGCACTACGGCATCGGTGTCATGGCCACCGCCGGCGGTCTGGCCGCGAGCTACGGCCTGGGATCCTGGATCGGTCACCAGGGCAACGGCCTCGCCGGGCCCCTCATCGGGTTGCTCATCGGCGCGCTGCTGCCGCCGTTGCTCATTACCACCGCGCAGTGGGGGATTTGGCAGCTCGCCTACCCGAATAAGGACCGCTACTGGCCATCCTTGATCGCCGCCTTCGCCTGCCACCTCGCGGTCTTCGTGGGCAGTGTGCTCGGCGGCGTCTCGCTGGAGAGCAACGGCGCGGTCGGGGTGATCCTGCTCGAGTCCTTCACCCTGCCGGCGGTCACCACC
>JAUUZB010000484.1 GCA_030590185.1 Deltaproteobacteria bacterium | reverse complement strand
GCTCCCAACCGCGTCGCCGCTGAGGTTCATGAAGGTCATAGGCTCGACCAGTAAAGTAGTCTCACCACGAATGGCGCCGCGGCTAACCTCGGCGTTCTTGAATTTCTTGAAGACACCAAAACGGTGGCGCCGGGCAAGGCACTCCGCCACCGCAAAGCCCACGTTGTGCCGCGTCCCCTCATACTTGGTCCCGGGGTTCCCGAGTCCGACGACAAACAACATGGCATGGCTCTGCGTTGGGCAGAATGAAAGAAGGAGTGGTTAGTCCTTCTTGTCTTTCTTGTCTTTCTTATCCTTCTTGCCCTTGCTCTCCTCGGCATCAGCCTCGCCCTCTTTCTTCTCGCCCTTCTCGCCCTCTTCACCCTCTTCGCCCTCTTCGCCCTCGATAGCGGCGGCGGCCTCATCGACCTCCGGCTCTTCCTCGGCCTCAGGAGCGCTGACGATGGCAATCGCCTCGTCGGCGACGGCTGTGGGCTTGACGCCCTCGGGCCAGGCGAGGTCGCTCAGGTGCAAGGTGTCTCCCTGCTCCATGTTGGAGACGTCCGCCTCGACCGACGTGGGCATGTTGGCCGGCAAGCAGGAGACCTCGATCTCGCGTTGGATCTGCTGCAGGATTCCGCCGAGGAGCTCACCGGCAGACTTCCCAGTCAAGACGAGCTTGACGTCGACCTTGATCGGCTTGTTCATGTCGACCGCAAACAGGTCGATGTGCAGCAGCTCACGGCTGACCGGATCACGATCGATCTGCTTGATCAGCGCCTTGAAGCCCTTACCGCCCTCGACCTCGATGTCGTAGATGTAGGAGGCGCCATAGGTTTGGCGAGCCGCCACAAAGCCCTTGGGCTCGACCGACAGATGCACGGTCTCGCTGCTCGGGCCATAGGCCACCGCGGGGATCCAACCGGAGGCGCGCAGACGTCGGGCGACGCCCTTATTGGCGGGCTGGCGGGTCTTGGAATGAATGGTGTTCGCTACAGTAGCCATGGATTTTTCTCTCTAAACGAAGAGGGAGCTAACCGACTCCCCCATACAAATGCGCCGGATCGCCTTGGCGAGCAGAGGCGCGATGGTTTTGGTTTCAATCTTGTCGCACTGCTCGGCCGCAGTCGACGGAGTGATCGTATCGGTGAAGACGCAGCGCTCGATGGGTGACGCCTGGATGCGTTCGATGGCTGGGCCGGAGAGCACACCGTGGGTGGCGTAAGCGAAAACCCGCTCGGCGCCCTCCTCGAGTAATCCGGTCGCGGCCTGAGTGAGGGTGCCAGCGGTGTCGACTAGGTCATCGACGATCACCGCGGTTTTGCCTTGGACGTCGCCGATGATGTGCATGACTTCGGCGACGTTGGCCTTGGGCCGGCGTTTGTCGATGATCGCCAGGGTGGCGCCGAGGCGCTTGGCGTAGGCGCGCGCGCGCTCGACGCCGCCAGCGTCGGGAGAGACCACGACGACTTTTTCTGGGTCGAAGCGGCCCTTCATATCCTTGAGCAGCACCGGCATGGCGAACAGATGGTCGAAGGGGATGTCGAAGAAGCCCTGAATCTGACCGGCGTGCAGGTCGACCGACAGCACCTGGTTGACCCCGGCGGTGGCGATCAAGTTGGCGGCCAGCTTCGAGGTGATCGGGGTGCGAGGGTGAACCTTACGGTCCTGACGGGCATAGCCGTAGTAGGGGATTACCGCGCAGATGCTCTTGGCCGAGGCGCGGCGCAGGGCGTCGACGGTGATCAGCAGCTCCATCAAGCGCTCGTTGGCCGGCGTGGAGGTGGACTGCACCACAAAGACATCGGCGCCGCGAACGTTCTCGCCGATCTCGATGAACTTCTCCCCATCGGAGAAGCTCGTGATCGTGATCGGGCCGAGGGGCACGTCGAGGAAGTCGGCGATATCCCGCGCTAGGTTCGGGTTGGCGGTCCCGGAAAAAAGCTTGAGCTGATCGAGCGGCATTGTTGTTTACTTCTGAGTGCGTGCCGTGTGTTGCTTGTCGGTCGTTAATCTCGTCTCGACGGGCCACGATGGCTGGGACGCCAGGATTCGAACCTGGGAATGCCGGTACCAAAAACCGGTGCCTTGCCAACTTGGCTACGCCCCAACGACTCAGCGCAGCATGATCGCGCTCTACCTCCACCCGGCGATCTTCTAACCCCTCTCTTTGTCACCGCTTTTACCGAGCGAATGCGTGGGGGTACCGGGCGGCGCTCGTCTAGCAACATGCTGCAATCGTGTCAACGATCCGCTGCCCTGATCCGACAGGCGAATTTCGTCAATCCTGAAGCCTAGTTGCAACGAATCCCCGGGCCGCCACCCTTGCGGCGGGCACCGGTTCGGCGCACTCTAGTCGGCGACGGATCATCTGCTCCAATGTATCGCTCAGCTCTCGCCGCGTCCGCCCTGTTGCTCGGCTCGCTCTCGATCGCGGCCTGCGGACCGGAGGCGGGGGATGACGCGTGTCTCGAGCCGTCCGGCTCCCAGGTGCGGTTCGATCCTACCCTTTCCGCAGGCGACTCAGCGGTCCTCTCCTGGCTGGCGTTTCCGTTTCCCTCGGACCATCGCCACACCGCCGATGGCTACGTCGACCTGATGGACTTCCCCAACCCCTTCGGGCTCGGGGACCTGGATCACTACCTGGAGTTCATCTCGAACCACCTCGAGGGCTTCAGCACCACCTCGCCGGTGTATCTGGCATTTGAAAACGGCGTCAACGCCGGGGCCCTGCCAACCGAGGCGATGGCCTACATCGATCGCGACGCACCGTTGCAGCTCGTCGACGTGTCGCCGGGCTCAGCGGAGTACGGGATGCGGCGTCCGTTGCGCTGGGAGTACGTGGCCGAGGACGGGACCTACGTCGCCGCCGGCACCCTCGTGGTGGCGCCCCGTTGGGGCTTCGTGCTCCGCCCGCAAACGACCTACGCGTTGATCGTCACCGACGAGGTCACCGACATCGACGGCGCACCGCTCGCCGCACCGAGCCTGCTGAGCTACCTGCTCGGTCAGCACGGCGTGGATTGCGTCGAGCCCGCGGTGGAGGAGAGCACGCTGTCCGAGCTCCGCGCCAGCTTCGCGCTCCTGCGCCTCTGGCTCATCGGGGAGGGGATCGACCCGGAGCACGTGGTGGCCGCGACCGTCTTCACCACCGGGCCGACCATCGACGAGCTGGCCGCGATCTACGCGCTGGTCAACGACGTCCTGCCAACCCCGAGCTGGGACGAGAACGAGTGGCGGTCCTACTTCCAGGGCGGCGACCTCTACCTGCCCTATCTGCTCCGGCAGGTCGATCTGCCGGAGTCCAACCAAATCGCCTACTACGAAATGGAGGGCCACTTCGTGGCGCCAAACTTCCAGCGCGGCACGCTGCCCTACACCGCCGACTCTGGCGGCTTTGTCTTTTCCCCGGACGGCCTCCCGGAGGTGCAGCGCGAGGAGAGTCTACGCTTCGTGTTGAGTATCCCGGCGACCCCGCCGCGCGATGGCCCCTGCTACCCGATCGTCGAGTACGCCCACGGCACCCATGGCAACGCCTACAGCTACTCCGGACGGACCGCCGCACGGATGGCCGCCCGACGCCTCGCCGCCATTGGTATCGATCAGCCGCTGCACGGCGACCGTTGGGAACACTCGGACAGCGAGACCATGGTCAGTTTCTACACCACCAACCCGGTCAACCCAGAGGCGGCGCGCACCATCTACCGGCAGTCGGCGGCGGACACCTTCTCACTGACGCGCTTTATCACTGAGTCCCTGCGGGTGCCGGCGGAGTTTTCGCCAAGCGGCGAGGAGATCTGCTTCGACCCGGGTCGCATCCTGTACTTCGGGCACTCCCAGGGGGCGTTCACCGGTTCGTTGGCGGCCGCCCACGAGGAGAAGATCGACACCTGGCTGTTCTCCGGTGGCGGCGGCGGTGAGGCGATTCAGTTCGAGAATGAGGGCAGCGTCAACAATCCGTCCCCCTATCTGGCGCCGTTGCTTCGGACCGCCGACCGGGAACAGCTCACCTCCAACCACCCGGTGGCGATGCTCTGGCAGACCCTCAACGACGTCAACGATCCGCTCAACAGCGCGCCGTACTTCCACTTGCTCGGCGAGCACCCGTCCAACCTGCTGCTCGCCACCGGCACCGAGGACGTCTACGTGCCCAACACCCAGGCGACCGCCCTAGCCTTGGCTGGCGCCATGCAGCTGGTTGAGCCGGCGCCCATCGCGACGCCGGAGTTCGATGCCCTGGGGTTGCCGCCGGTCCCCGGGCCGGTTCGTGGCAACGTCACGGACGGTCGCACCGCGGGGTTTATCCAGTGGGCACCGGATGTGGCCGGGTCGAACGTGGCCAGCCACTTCGTGGTGTTCTATCGCGAACAGGCGATCGACACGACCATGCAGTTCTTGCAGTCGGCGGCCTTTGACGACGCGGCGGTGATTGAGCGGGATCCGGCTTTGCCTTGACCCTTCGACTCGCCTGGCTCGAGGTTAGTCGGAAAAATCGACCAGGGTGAGGGTGTAGGTGGCGGTGGTGACCAGCGCGCTGTCGACGATGCCGACGCACACGGTGTGCCGGTCGACGCGGGTCTGGGGCTCGAAGATCATCACCTCCGGTTGACCATCCCGGGCGATGGAAGCGTGGCGCTCCATCCACGCCCCGCTGCTGTCCAGCACCGCGAGGTTGAGATCTACGTCGCTGGGGAAATCCAGCCGCACCGCCAGGTGGGTATC
>JAUUZB010000335.1 GCA_030590185.1 Deltaproteobacteria bacterium | reverse complement strand
GCTTCGAGGAGCAGTTCGCCAACACACCGCTGATCACCTTGAGAGAGCTTCCCCTCGACGCCCACGACATCGAAAGCCTGGTGGCGCTGCACGGGGCCTTTCTGCCCCAATGAACGGCCAGGAATCTGCCGCAGCCCTTGAGGGTGGCGCGGATTCGGGTATAACCTCTCTATAGACCTGCACCATAAACCTGCAGGAACGTTTGTCTTCGGCTAGAATGGGCTCGCCTGCCAGCCCAGCGCTCTGGCAAAGACAGGAGGGTCGCGAATGCGACGAACGCAGTGCGCGCTTTTCATCGTCCTGGCCATCGCGATGGTCAGTACCCCAGCGGATGTCCTGGCCAATCCCTACGACATCTCGTTGCGCGGACTCGGTCGCCCGCTCGACTCGAGCAGCGCCGACGACATGGCGAACAGGCGCTTCCGCTATCTCGCCAACGAGCTGACCATGGCGCTGGCCCCGCGGCCCCTCGCCCCGGCCGAGACCCTTGGACTCGACGGCTTCGAGATCTCCATCGGCAGCACGATCACGCAGATCAGCGGCGACGCCGGCTACTGGAAGGGCCAACCGGGCATGCCGATCTTCGAAGGTGTCGCCAACGACGGCGGCCAGCCCGAGATCTTCTGGACCCCCACCGCCCACCTGCGCAAGGGCCTGCCCCTATCGATGGAGATCGGCATCCAGGGCTCCTATCGCGCCTGGAGCGAGATGTTCATGCTCGGGGCCGAGTACAAAATCTGCTGGCACGAGTCCTTCTGGCGCTGGGCGCCCGCCTTCTCGACTCGCATCGCCTTTTCGCGCTTGTTCGGCTCGTCGCAGCTGAGCATCATCGCCGGCGAGGTCGACGCCTTGGCCTCGCTACCCATCGGCCTCGGCGGCATGCTGCAGGTCACTCCCTATGTCGGCTACGGCCAGCTCTTTGCCCACATCGATTCGATGGTGATCGACGCGACCCCCCACGAGGTGGTGGACGCCCAGAACGACCAGAAGGGTGGCTCCAACGGCTCCCTCTACCGTTATAAAACCGTCGATTGGGACACCAACGCCCACGGCCGATTGATCCTCGGCGGGCGGCTGATCATCGCCTTCATCGAGGTGTTGTTCGAGTTCAACTACATGTTCATGGACGGACCGAACAACCTGACCTCCTATTCGATGAAGATCGGGTTCGACGTTTGAGTTGAGCGTTTCACCGGTCGCGGGGCCGGCGCCGGTCAATCACAGGTCGACGAATAGTTGGCTGACGAGATCGTGAAGCCCACCGGCGTCGAGGTAGGTGAGCGACACCGCGCCAAAGGTGAGCAGGTCACCGGAGGCGACCGGGACCGGGTTGCTGTCGGGGGCCCGTTCGGAGTTGACCCGGGTGCCGTTGCGTGAGCCCGCGTCGCTCAGCCGGGGGGCGCCCGTGTCGTCGTGGGTGAAGTGGGCGTGCAGCTTGGACACCGACTTGTCGGGGAGGACGACGTCGTTGTTGCGCGCCCGGCCGACGCTGATCCGGTTGGGCCAGGGGCTGCCCGCCACCTTGACCAAACGAAAGATCTGATAGCGGTCCGCATCCTTGGCCAGGGCGACCCCGTCCGCGGTCTTGCCGCTCTTGACGATGATGTGGCGGCCCGACATCGTCTCGGTCTTGAAGCTCCAGTCCTGCTTGGTTTCACCCACCTCGAGGTAGAGGACCAGGAAGGCGCTGTCCTGCTCCGCCACGAAACCCTCGCGGCTGCTCGCCGCGATCAACGGCGCCAGTGTTTCGATTTCACTCATCGTTCGACCGGGTCCCCCACTTCACTCCTCAGAGTCATACTCCCGTTTCCCGCCGCAGGCCAACCGAACGGGACCCTCACAAAACCCACGCAACCCCTGCCCACAGGACGCGATAATCGAACACGAATAAATAGATGTAGTCAAAGCGCCTACCGCATGCTATCGGAGCGTGCTTCTGGCAATGGAACGGTGCGTCACAACGCATCGGGAGACCCAGCTAATGTATAACTGGTCGTTTTCCTTGAAGAATGTGTCTCGATGGGCCTTGGCCGTCCTCAGCGTTGGCCTGCTCTCGTCGGGTTGCGGGGTCTCCGGGACCGAATGCGGTATCACGGGCAGCAACAGCGTGACCGCGGCGGACGGCTCCTGCGCCTGCGTGACCGGCTATTCCTGGGCCAACCCAGCGGCCGTGGACGACTTCTCCTGCCTCGAGATCGAATCCAGTGGCGATCCGACCAGCGTCGTCGATACCAGCTGCGGCGCAGTCGACAGCTACAGCGGCGTCCAGGCCGATGGTAGCTGCGCCTGCGACGAGGGCTATACCTGGGTCGACGTCACCGTCACCACCGATTTCCGCTGCGAGCCGGCCGCGGCCACCTGCACCCCGGACTGCGGTGGCCGAGCCTGCGGGCCAGACCCGGTTTGCGGCGAGCCCTGCGGCACCTGCCCGGTGGGCGTGTCGTGCGACGCCGCGGGACAATGCGACGCTCCCCCCTGCACACCCCAGTGCAACGGTAGGGTCTGCGGGCCAGACGGCTGCGGCAACGTTTGCGGCGCCTGCGACCTGAACGAGACCTGTAGCCTCGGCCAGTGCGTGGCCAACTGCGTACCGGATTGCGACGGCCGGGTTTGTGGCCCGAACGGCTGTTGTGGCAGCTGCGGGACCTGCGGGGTCGGCGAAGCCTGCACCGCCACGGGCCAGTGCGAGTCGAGCGGTTGTACGCCGAACTGTGACGGCCTCGCCTGCGGTCCGGACCCGGTCTGCGGCCAGTCCTGCGGCACCTGCGCCGCTGGCACCTGCATCGCCGGAGCCTGCGTGGAGGCTGGCGGCAGCTCGGTGGGCGGACCGTGTACCTCGGACAACGACTGCGAAGGACCGAACGGCGTCTGTCTGCTCGAGGCGGACGGCTTCCCGGGTGGTTATTGCATGATCGATGATTGCTCCACGGTTGGTTGCGACGACGTCTCCACCTGCTTCTGGACCGACGGTGACCAGACCGCGAGCGCCTGCTTTGCCGATTGCACCGTGTCGAGTGATTGTCGGGACGGTTACTTCTGCGACGACTACAACACCTGCTGGCCGGGGGCCGATCCGGGCACCGGTGGAACGGGTGGAACGGGCGGAACCGCTGGCACCGGCGGAACGGGCGGGACCGGTGGAACGGGTGGAACGGCCGGCACCGGCGGAACGGGCGGAACCGGTGGGACCACCGGCGGGATCGTGGGCGGTGATTGCACCAGCGACACCGACTGCGGCGGCAACACCTGTCTGACCACCTTGCCCGGCGGGCTGTGCACCATCATGGGTTGCAGCACCGGCGACTGCGGAACCGGGGCCGAGTGCTACATCATCGACGAGGACGGCAACACCATGTGCCTCGAGACCTGCACCGTCCTGGCCGACTGCCGCAGCGGTTACGACTGCTTCGATCCGGGCGCTTGTTGGACCGCCGGTGGCGGCGGCGGCTGCACGCCGGCCGATTGCGCCGCAGGCACCTTCTGCGCCAGCAACGGCGAGTGCGTGCCCGACCCGGTCGATCTGCCCGCCGGCCCGGTGCCGAGCTGCACCTCCCTACCGGACTGGTACTGCGACGGCGATGAGGCCTTCTGCGGCGAGGTCGTGGCCTTCGAGCCGGACCTCGGCCCGGGCTATTGGGACTACGCGATCAACGGCGAAACCATGGCCAACGAGTACCGCAGCTTTCTGCGGCGCGACGTGATGATGATCGTCAAGCACGCCGCCGCCTATGTCGACTGCATCAGCGCCAACTGGAACTTCGGTAACGTCGGTGAGCCCATCGGCCTCGGCGACATGAGCGAGGCGGATGGGGCGATCCCAGGCACCGCCATCAACCAGCCGGGTCACCCCGAGGGCACCCACGTCGATGGCCACGATTTGGACATCGCCTACTTTCAAACCGGAACCGTTGACGACACCCTGCGCCCGGTCTGCGATCACTATCTCAATGGTCAGGAGCAGTATCACTGCGTCGGGCCGGCGGATTTGATGGATGGTTGGCGCACCGCGGCCTTCCTCGCCATGCTGCACATTTCACCGCAGCTGCGGGTGATCGGCGTCGACGGCAAGGTCGGCCCGGAGGTCACCACCAAGATCGCCCAGCTGTGCAACGCCGGCTGGGTCAACACCGACGCTTGTACCGGCGCGGCGGTGACCTATGAAGAGACGACCAATGAGTATGGTTGGTTCTACTTCCACCACCACCATCTGCACGCCAGCTTCATGAGCCGGACGGCGGTGGGTTGGACCGGCTTGGCCGCGCCGATGTCGCGCTGCTTGACTGCTGATTGTACTGGTGTTCACAGCCTCGACCGGCAATTGCGGTTGGAGTTGAATCGACCGGTGTTGGAGCTGCGACGGGGAATCGAGCGTACTACCCCGGTGGAGTAGATCGAACCAGGTGTTAACCGGGCTGCCGTGTAGGCAGCCGCTCGCTCCTGCTTGCGCTCCTCGCGAAGGAAGGGGTACTACTTCGGCTCTTGGGGTGTGGCCGCTCCGGCCGGCTGTGGGTGCTTCGCCTCCGCCGCACCCCTCCCTTCGCTGCGGTGCCGCGCGTCGCTCACTCGCGCCGCAGTGAGCGCCACGCGCAAAAGGGGAGGCGGTGAGGAGCACGCGGTCTCCAGGGGCCTCGAGCTAAAATGTTCTACGACACCCTCCGCAGCGGGTTGCCGGAGCCCGGAGCAGACGCCGCAGGCGGCTGCGTAGGAGTGGAGCGAGACCGCAGGGCTCGCGGAGCGCGGAGGGAGACGGCGCAGCCGGCTCCCGTAGCAGCGCAGTGAGACGCGCAGCGGCTCACGAAGCGCGAAGGGAGACGCCGCCAGGCGGCTCCCGTAGCCCGGAGGAGACTCCGTCAGGAGGCTCCGGAGGCCCCAGAAAAAAAGTCAGGAGCCAAAGACAAGACGGCTCCTAATCCGTCGCCGCCGCCAGCTCCGCATTATCCTTAGCAGCCTTCGACGGCCCAACCGTCCCGAAGACCACCTCCAAAAGCGGTGAGCTGATCCCATAGTGGGAGCTCTGGTCCTTGTAGTGATGCGCGAGGTGATACCGCTTGATGAAGCGACCGAGCCGCGTGGTCGGCTTGGCGTGGTGGGTGTAATAGTGCACCCAGTCGTACGCGATGTACCCGGTGGCGATGCCAGCGATCAGAGCCCAGCAGTAGGGCTCACCGACACCGAAGTAGAAGGCAGGGATCAACACCGCGCCGATGGACCAGGACATGCTCGGCGGCGCAACGAGGCGCAGCTTGTCGTTCGGATATTCGTGGTGGTAGCCGTGGATCATGAAGAGCTTGAGCTTGCTTGGCTTCCACCAGGCCCCGGGGCGGAGGTGGAAGAGGCCGCGGTGTAGGACGTACTCGGTCAAGGTCCAGAACAGGACCCCGGCGAGGAACAAGAGGGGCGTCATCCAGAGCGCGAGGCTCGCGTCGACGATGCTGCGGTAGAGGGCGTAGGCGATGATTGGGCCGAACCAGACCGCGGGCTTGTACCAACGGGAGGTCGCGAAGATCGCCTCGAGTAGGTTGCTTTTGAGGACTTGCACGCCCTCGGGGTGTTTGCGGCCCTCTTCGGTTGGGCGGCGCAGCACGCCGTCCCAGCGGTCGACGGCGGCGAGGATGTCATCGGTGTATTGTACCAATCCCATGGCAACTCCTGGGTGGGGATCGGTGGGTATGGGTAAGACGCG